>NZ_JASUTP010000006.1:0-69325 GCF_030445475.1 Thermodesulfobacterium sp.
TCGTGAGATGTTGGGTTAAGTCCCGCAACGAGCGCAACCCCTGCCCTTAGTTGCCATCGGTTCGGCCGGGCACTCTAAGGGGACTGCCGGGGATAACCCGGAGGAAGGAGGGGATGACGTCAAGTCCTCATGGCCCTTATGCCCAGGGCTACACACGTGCTACAATGGGGGGTACAGAGGGTTGCGAACCCGCAAGGGGGAGCTAATCCCAGAAAGCCCTCCTCAGTTCGGATCGGGGTCTGCAACTCGACCCCGTGAAGCCGGAATCGCTAGTAATGGCGGATCAGCATGCCGCCGTGAATACGTTCCCGGGCCTTGTACACACCGCCCGTCACACCACGGAAGCTGGCTCCACCCGAAGTCGTTACCCTAACCAGGCTTTGCCTGGAGGGGGGCGCCTACGGTGGGGCTGGTGACTGGGGTGAAGTCGTAACAAGGTACCCCTACCGGAAGGTGGGGGTGGATCACCTCCTTTCTAAGGAGAATTTTAGGGGCTCCTTGCGGACGCTATTCTATATAAATTTTTTATGTTCTTTGAAAGGAATGGGTGAGCGGATTACGGGCCTATAGCTCAGCTCAGGTTAGAGCGCACGCCTGATAAGCGTGAGGTCGGAGGTTCGAATCCTCCTAGGCCCATTCTCTTGATTAGAGGATGGGTTTAGGAGGAAGGCGTGGGGGTGTAGCTCAGTTGGGAGAGCGCCGGCTTTGCAAGCCGGAGGTCGACGGTTCGAATCCGTTCACCTCCACCACTTAATGAAAAGTGGTGGAAAAATTAGATCTTTGACAAGTGAATAAGGGTATCCTTTGGCATCTTTAAGCTGGTTCCTGTAGTCAAGCTACTAAGGGCTAGCGGTGGATGCCTCGGGTGCGGGAGGCGATGAAGGGCGTGGCAAGCTGCGATAAGCCCCGGGGAGCCGCAAGCAGGCGTTGATCCGGGGATGCCCGAATGGGGAAACCCGGCTGGGGTAATACCCAGTCATCCATGGGTTAAGAGCCCATGGAGGCGAGACCGGGGGAAGTGAAACATCTCAGTACCCCGAGGAAAAGAAATCAACCGAGATTCCCTGAGTAGCGGCGAGCGAAAGGGGAGGAGCCTAAACCAGGCAGGTGTAGAAGCCCGTGGGCGTTGCCTGTCTGGGGTCGTGGGACTACACCGGAGAGGGCCACGGACCTCTCGGGGAGTTACAAAACCGCCTCTCTAGCCGAAGGCGCCTGGAATGGCCCGCCGGAGAGGGTGAAAGCCCCGTAGGCGAAAGGAAGGCGGTCTCCCTGGGTGTAGATCCCGAGTAGCACGGGACACGTGGAATCCCGTGTGAATCTGGGGGGACCACCCTCCAAGGCTAAATACTACCCGCACACCGATAGTGCACTAGTACCGTGAGGGAAAGGTGAAAAGAACCCCGGGAGGGGAGTGAAATAGAACCTGAAACCGCTAGCCTACAAGCAGTCGGAGGGAAGGAAAAATCCTTCCTGACGGCGTGCCTTTTGCATAATGAGCCCGGGAGTTGCCGTCAGTGGCGAGGCTAAGCCGTTGAGGCGGAGCCGTAGCGAAAGCGAGTCCGAATAGGGCGTTAAGTCGCTGGCGGCAGACCCGAAGCGGGACGATCTACCCATGGCCAGGGTGAAGGTGGGTTAATCCCCACTGGAGGCCCGAACCGGTGGAGGGTTAAAACTCCTCGGATGAGCTGTGGGTAGGAGTGAAAAGCTAATCGAGTCCCGTGATAGCTGGTTCTCCCCGAAATGCATTGAGGTGCAGCCTCGAGTGGTCGCTGCCGGGGGTAGAGCACTGTTTGGGCTAGGGGGCTTACCAGCCTACCGAACCCAGGCAAACTCCGAATACCGGCAAGCGCAGCTCGGGAGTGAGTCTTAGGGCGATAACGTCCTAGGACGAGAGGGCAAGAACCCAGACCGCCAGCTAAGGCCCCTAAGTCCTGGCTAAGTGGTAAAGGAGGTGCCCCTGCTAAGACACCCAGGATGTTGGCTTAGAAGCAGCCATCATTTAAAGAGTGCGTAACAGCTCACTGGGCGAGCGGGGGTGCGCCGAAAATTACACGGGGCTTAAGCCAGGCGCCGAAGCTGCGGGCTGAAAGGCTTTGAGCCTTTCAGCGGTAGGGGAGCACTCCAGTTGCCGATGAAGGTAGCTCGTAAGGGCTACTGGAGGTGCTGGAGGAGAGAATCCGGGCACGAGTAGCGATAAGGAGGGTGAGAATCCCTCCCGCCGTAAGCCCAAGGTTTCCTGGGGAAGGGTCGTCCGCCCAGGGTTAGCCGGCCCCTAACCTGAGGCCGAAAGGCGTAGGGGATGGGAAGAGGGGTTAATATTCCCCCGCCACCAGAGTGGAGGCCAAGGGGTGACGCAGAAGGGAAGGGCTCCGGGGCTGTATGGTTGGCCCTCCAAACCTCTAGCCCGATGATGGACCGAGGCAAATCCCGGTCCGGAGGGTGAGGGGGAGTAAGTAACCGAGAGCTACGGCTCTCGGGAAGGAGCTCGGACCACGCTGCCAAGAAATAGCCTCGTGGCCGTTGAAGCTCTGGTGACCGTACCGCAAACCGACACAGGTGGGCGGGCAGTAATCTGCCAAGGCGCGTGGGGCAACCCTGGCTAAGGAACTCGGCAAATTGGCCCCGTAACTTCGGGAGAAGGGGTGCCCGCGTTAGGTGTAGGCCCTTGCGGTCGAAGCCGAGGCGGGTTGCAGGGAAACGGCGGTGGCGACTGTTTACCAAAAACACAGGGCTCTGCTAACTCGTAAGAGGACGTATAGGGCCCGACGCCTGCCCGGTGCTGGAAGGTGAAGGGGTGGGGTTAGCGGAGATTAATTCCGCGAAGCTCTGCCCTTAAGCCCCAGTAAACGGCGGCCGTAACTATAACGGTCCTAAGGTAGCGAAATTCCTTGTCGGGTAAGTTCCGACCTGCATGAATGGCGTAACGACTGCCGCGCTGTCTCGGCCAGGGGCCCAGCGAAACTGTAGTCTCGGCGAAGATGCCGAGTACCCGCGGTGGGACGGAAAGACCCCGTGGAGCTTTACTGCAGCTTGGCATTGAACCTTGGGGTAGGATGTGCAGGATAGGTGGGAGGCTGTGAAGCAGGGGCGCCAGCTCCTGTGGAGCCACCGGTGAGATACCACCCTTCCTGCCTCAGGGTTCTAACCTGCGGAAGAAAGCCTTCCGAGGGACAGTGCCTGGCGGGCAGTTTGACTGGGGCGGTCGCCTCCTAAAGAGTAACGGAGGCGCCCAAAGGTCCCCTCAGGTGGTATAGAAATCCACCGTTGAGTGTAAGGGCATAAGGGGGCTTGACTGCGAGGCCGATAGGCCGAGCAGGGGGGAAACCCGGGCCTAGTGACCCGGCGGTCCTGAGTGGAAGGGCCGTCGATCATCGGATAAAAGTTACCCCGGGGATAACAGGCTGATCGCTCCCAAGAGTTCACATCGACGGAGCGGTTTGGCACCTCGATGTCGGCTCATCCCATCCTGGGGCTGGAGCAGGTCCCAAGGGTCGGGCTGTTCGCCCGTTAAAGGGGTACGTGAGCTGGGTTCAGAACGTCGTGAGACAGTTCGGTCCCTATCCACCGCGGGCGCAGGAGGCTTGAGGGGAGCTGCCCCTAGTACGAGAGGACCGGGGTGGACGCACCTCTGGTGTCCCGGTTGTTCCACCAGGAGCAGAGCCGGGTAGCCATGTGCGGAAGGGATAACCGCTGAAAGCATCTAAGCGGGAAGCCCACCCCAAGATTAGGCCTCCCGAGGGTGGGGCAACCCACCCCCTGAAGGGCCCAGGGAGACTACCTGGTTGATAGGCCAGAGGTGGAAGCCCAGCAATGGGTGGAGCCTACTGGTACTAATCGCCCGTGCGGCTTGGCTGCAGTACCAGCTTAAAAGTTCCAAAGGATACCCTATTCACTTGTTAAAAATATTAAAGTTTCCCGGGTGCCTATACCGGAGGGGCCACACCCGTTCCCATTCCGAACACGGAAGTTAAGCCCTCCAGGGCCGATGGTACTGGGGAGTTACCTCCCTGGGAGAGTAGGTCGGTGCCCGGGATTTTTTTTTATTTTTATACCTAAATTAAATCTTTTTAAAAAATCTCTTTAAAAAGTTCTCAAAATCAAAAACTAAGGTTATAATAAATCTTTATGAATTCTGTTTTTAAGTTGCTAGGTATTTTGTTTTTATCGATTTTTCTTTTCTTCTCTATAATTTTAGTAGCTGGGTTTATTTATCTTAAGGTTAGTCTCCCAAGTATTTCTAAGCTTAAAAACTACCGACCAGAACAAACAAATTTGGTATACGATATTCATGGAAATCTGGTAGGTTTTATCGGTCCAGTAAGGCGTGTTTTTGTACCTATAGATAAAATCCCTCCTCATGTAATCCAAGCTTTTCTAGCTGCAGAAGATGCTAATTTCTATAAACATAAAGGGATAGATTTTTGGAGTTTATTAAGGGCACTTTACAAAAATATCGTTCATGGTAAGATAGTCCAAGGCGGTAGTACCATTACTCAACAGGTAGTTAAGTCCCTTGTCCTTTCTCCTGAAAGGACGCTTAGAAGAAAAATCAAAGAGATGTTTTTGGCCTGGCAAATTGAAAAATATCTAACCAAAGATCAGATTCTAACCATATATTTGAATCATATTTACTTAGGGGGAGGGGCTTATGGAGTAGAAGCTGCTGCCCTTACTTATTTTAACAAACATGTCTGGGAGTTAGACTTAAACGAGGCAGCGGTTTTGGCAGGTTTACCGGCAGCCCCTTCTAAATATAATCCCCTTCAAAATTATAATCTTTCTATAGCTAGAAGAAACTATGTGCTTAAAAGAATGGCAGAGGTAGGTTTTATTTCTCCTGAAAAAGCTCAGGCTATTTCATCTCAACCTATACATTTAAACCCTAAAAATGTTAACATTCCTGTTTATGCAGCCTACTTCTTAGATGTGGTAAAAGAAGAACTTAAAAAATTATTCCCTTCTGAGGTAGTAGAGAGGGGGGGACTTGTAGTCTATACTACTCTTGATTTAGAGTGGGAAAAGAAGGCATATGAAAACCTTATGAACACCCTTAGTCGTATGTTTACGAACAGAGAACCTCCAGAGATAGCAGTAGTTTGTATGGAAAACAAAAACGGAGGAGTAAGGGTTCTTATCGGAGGAAGAAACTATTTGGCTTCTCCTTATAATAGAGCTATTCTAGCTAAAAGACAACCTGGGTCTGCGTTTAAGCCTTTTATCTGGGCTAAGGCTATTGAAGATGGAGTAGTCTCTCCAGAGGATGTAATTCCCGATGAACCTATAACTCTTCCTGGAGGCGACCAGGGCAAAGATTGGTCACCTAGAAATTATGATGGGCAGTATTTAGGTCCTATAAGCTTAAGGGATGCCTTAGCCAAGTCAAGAAACGTAGTAGCAGTAAGGCTTGCTTTGATGCTAGGAAGAGAAAAAATTTATGATATGGTTCAAAAATTAGAACTTAACATCCCTAGAGATTTTAATTATAGTATAGCCCTTGGTTCTTATGAATTAACTCCGATAGAGCTCACAAGGAGCTTTACTATTTTCCCTAACTTAGGTCGTATGGTAAAACCTAAGTTTATAGAAGAAGTGAGAGATAGTTTGTTTGCTAAAACCCCTATTTACAAAACTGATGTGGTAGCTAAGCCGGTAATTTCTCCTTACACTGCTTCTATAATGAATGATTTCCTACAGGCAGTAGTTCTTTATGGAACAGGAACTTGTGCCAGGGGATTGGGTGTGCCGGTAGCTGGAAAAACCGGTACTACCCAGGAATATAGAGATGCTTGGTTTGTGGGGTTTACACCTACCTATACTTGTGGTGTTTGGGTTGGTTATGATTCAGGTAAGACGTTAGAAAGAGGGGAAACAGGAGGAAGGGTTGCTTGTCCTGTTTGGTTAAGCGTAATGAAAGGAACTAATCATAAACCTCAAGGGTTCTTTTTATATACAGAGAATACAGAGACTCAGAATCAAGAAAATACTGAAAATTTAGAAAACCAATAAATTTTTTTCTTCTTTCCGTTTTTGGGGGATATCTTTTATATTGTCTTTCTTAAATTCAGCTATTTCAAACTTAGTCTCAAGTTTTTCCAAAGCTTCCTTTATTTTAGCCTCTTCAACAGCTTGGAAACGAATAAAAACTCTTTTTTTACAGGTATCATCTATACAAAATTCGTCTCTCCAGCAAAAAATGGTATAAATATTTATTTGTAAATTCTTAAAAATTTCTAAAATCTCAGGAAGTTGATAGGGTGAGTTGATATAAAGGGCTACATGATAAGGACTGAAATAAGCCCCAGTTAGTTGAACAAAAAGTTTAAAAATGTCTGTTTGAGTGATAATCCCTATAACATAATTATTTTCATTAACTACCGGAAGTCCAGAGATTTTGTTTTCAAGCATAAGGACAGAAGCTTTTTCTATGGTATCTTCTGGAGATACGGTGATAGGGTCTGGGGTCATGATGTCTTTTACTTTTAGGTTTAAAAAAAGGTCATAAAGTTCTTTTAGGTCAACCCCTACGAATTTTGGTGGGGTAGCCTCTTTTATGTCTGTTTGGGTAACAATTCCTACTAGTTTTCCTCCTCTGGTTATGGGAATCCTTCGTATTTGGTGTTCCTTTAAAAGTTGAATAGCCCTGGTTATAGGTTCCTCTTCTTCTAAGGTAATCACTTCTTCAGTCATCCAATTTTTTACTAACATCTTAATCCCCTCCAGTTTTATTAGCCTGGAGTTGCATAACTATGTAATCCTGACAATAAAAAGTTTACTCCAAAATAAGTAAAAAGTACAGAGGCAAACCCTATGATGTTTAGCCAGGCAAGTTTTTTCCCTCCCCAATCTTTAGAACCTTTTATTAAACGAAGATGGATGGCTCCGCCATAAATAAGCCAAGTGATAAAAGACCAGGTTTCCTTAGGGTCCCAGCTCCAGTAACTTCCCCAGGCTTGTTCAGCCCAAACAGCTCCAGTGATGATACCTAAGGAAAGCCAAAAGAAACCAAAAAGCATCAGCCTGTAGATAAAATGTTCTAAGGAAACCTGCAAAGAGGCTGAGAGAGTTTTATTAGCTCCGATGAGATAAAACAGGCTTAGACCAAAGGTAACGGCAAAAGCCCCATATCCCAAAAAACAGGTAACTACATGGGCTATCAACCAATTACTTTTTAGGGCTGGGAGAAGTGGCTTGATTTCAGCAGGAGCTTTAAGAGAGGCATAGGCCATGATAAAAGCAGTCAAAGTAAAGGTAATGCTTCCTAAGGCTTTAGAAGGAAATTTAAACTCCATAACAAGATAAATTAATGCAATACATAGTCCAAAAAAGACCAAAGATTCATAAAGGTTGGAAAGAGGAACGTAGCCAAAGCCAGCTTGATGGGTTTGATACCATCTAATAAAAAAAGCCGCGAGGTTTAAAAACAACCCAGCCCAACCAATGGTAGAACCTACAAATCCTCCCCAATCCCACTTAAAAACCCAATGTATAAAATAAATTAAAGCCGCAACAAAATAGACAAAAGTGGCTAAACTAAAAACTAAACTGTTTTCTGGAAGTAAAGTTCGGAAAATAGCTATATACAAGATTATGGCTAACAAAAAACCAAAAATAACATTTTTAAATCTCATCAAGCTCCTCCCGGAAAGCTATAGTTTAAAAAAAGTATACTTAAAAAAACAAAAAAAACAACAACCTAATAACATTTTTAAATTTTACAAGATGATGTTCAATTCTTTTAGAAGAGGCAAAAGGGTATAACAAATTTCTACCCAATCTTTTTTACCTTCTTCTACCTCGTCCATAAAGGCTTCAAGTTTTCTGGTAAACTCCTCAGATACATAGGTTTCAAACCTTGACCTTAGATATTCGTATACCTGTTTTCCTAAGGCTGTAGGAACAAGTCCTCCGTTTTTCAGCTCATAAACATAATACTTATTTAAAAGGGTAGAAACAATTTCTGCATAAGTAGATGGTCTACCTAACCCTCTTTTTTTCATTTCCTGGATCAGAGTCCCCTGATTAAAAAGAAAAGCTTTAGGTATTTTTTGTAACTTAATGTTGTTTATGGTAAAAGAAGGAGAAACGGGGAAAAGATGTGGTTTGGTCCAAACTAAATCATAACCGTTTGAAAGTATGTCTACTATCACTTCTTCTTCCCAGGCGAAAAAGGGAAGGACCAACTTAAGGTTCTTTTTTAAGACTTTAGTTTTTCTCATCTGACTTGCTATAAATCTTCTAAAAATAAGGTCATACAATCTAAAACTATCCTTATAATTTTTAAAAGAGATTAATCCGTGGGCTACCCTTAGTTTTAGTTCTTCTACATCCCAGGGACGGGTAGGCCTTATACCTTCATGGGCTCCTTCACTAAACCATTCTCTCGGATAGAATAACTCTTCTCCAAAATGTTCTGAGATATAAGGTTTAGCTACCTGAAACCGTCCTACGTCTGAAATTCGAGTTGAATCTGTTCGATGATAGGTGATTAAACCGAGTTCAAAGAGTTCTTGCAAAAGAGACATGGTATAGGAGGTAGAAAACCTGAAGAAATTATAGGCTTCTTCCAGTATGGTGTCTGTGGTATAAGGAGGAGGTGGAGAAAGTTCATCTTCTTTTTGGCCTTCTAAGGTAATTTTAGCCTGAGGTAGGTGTTGTTCTAATTTCTCTGCAATTTCTTTTTCTTCTACCTCGATAAAAAGGGGATATTCATTTATCGTAAAGTTTATTCGATATTTGTGTTGCTTACTTAGTTTTTCTCTTTCTATTACCCATCCTAAAACCGGAGTTTGCACCCTACCTGCTGAGAGATAGTTTTTGTGGAAAACTTTCCATAATTCCTGAGAAAGAGAAAACCCTACCCAACGATCTGCCACCCTTCTGGCTAACTGGGCTTTAACCCGAGGAAGGTTTATTTCTTGAGGGGTTTCAAAGGCTTTTTTAAGGGCTCTTACCGTAACTTCGTGAAACTCTAGTCTTTTAATATTTTTTTGAAAGGGTTTCAGATTAATGTAAATGTCATAAGCAATCTTTTCTCCCTCTGAGTCAGGATCTGAGGCAATAAAGGTTTGGTCTGAACAAAAACTAAGGATCCTAAGCCCGTCTACAATGTCAGCTTTGTCAAAGATGTTTTCTTTATCCTTTATTTCTTCTTCATCCACATATTGTTCTCCTGTTTCTCTGTCTATTTTTATGGTATTAAAAACAGGATGAAAAGTTCCGTTATTCTTTAAAACTCCAAATATCCCCTTTTTTCTGGAAAGGTTATAAAGATGCCCTAAAGAAGCACAGACAGAAAGCAGGGTATTTTCCATCGGTATTTCATAAACCCATAGGTTGGTGTACCTTCTAACCGAGGGTTTTCCAAAGAAGCTAGCTATGGTTTTGGCTTTATGAGGGGATTCTACGATAAGAAGGTAGTTCTTAAAATCTATCTTTTCAGCTGAAATTTTTTCTCTTTCTTGTTTTATTTGGGTATCAAGCTCGATTATTTTTTCAAAATTCACCTCTGTTAACTCTACTTCATCCCCTAAATAAAACCTTAGTCTTTTTTTAAGACTGTTTAAGGCTTTAAAACTATCTACCAAGATAACCGAAAGTCCTGGCATAAGTCCTTTAGTAGTGAGCCTTGAAACCCTTCCTGAAGCCTGAAGGTAAGAAGAAGCGTTTCCCACGATAAGATGGTAATTTCCGTTTTCGTCCCGTTCTAAGAAAACTTCTTCGTTGGTTTTAAGTTTTTCTATGAACTCAGGGTTCTTAAGCCGTTCTTCTATAAATTCCTTGATCGATAATACCTTTTTATACAACCCTTCATACTTAGGGAGGTCTTCTTCTCTTAAGGTTAAAAATCTTCTAAGGTAGTTTACATGTGATAAGGCGGTTATCCGTTCGTCGTCTTTAAAAAGAGGCATAAGAGATAAAAGCAAACTGTACAAAAATTGAGGAGCAACAGAAAGGGAAAAGCTTACTTCGTTTTTCATAAGGGGGAAAACATGCTTGGGTACTCCTAAAAAAATGGCGTATCTCAAAATCTCAGGTAAATCCAATCCTCTGACCAAGGGGTTACCAAGATGACATAACCCTATTGCAACCTCTACCTCTCCTTGTTTTAACTTGTTTAAAAGGTCTTCTTCACTGACCTCTAAGTAAGAAATCGCTTTTACATCGTTTTCTCTGAGCTGTTCTGTAAACTTCTCTACGTAAGTCCTTCCATAAGATTCTTCTACAAAAACAAGCCCTCCTTTACCTAAGGCTTTTATCAATTTTACCGCTTCTTCAGAAAGTCTTTGTATATCTCTTGGTTCTCCGACGTCAAGATAGGTGTCGATTACCTTTCTTAGGGTGGAGACAAAACGTGTTATTTCAAACCCAAGCAAGTTTTGAAAAAGAAGGACTCGGTTGGTTCTTGGTTTTAATGTAGCAGAGGAGATGATGAGCTGTTTTTGAGTACTTCGATGGTTTTTTTTGATTTTTAAAAGCTCAGAATAGTCTTCCTCGGTTTTATCTCTCTTTAAAGCCAGCTTTATCTCTTCTTCAGAGAACCCCAGTAATAAAAACAAGTTGTCTACGTTTTTACTGCTTTTTAAAAAAGAATCTACGTCATCGACGAAGATAAGAGAAAAGTCTAAAGATTTAAGGATTTCAAAGTTTTTATGCATAAAGGCGGAAGTACAGATAAACACATCAAAATTCTGTTTTTCTAAGATTTCTTTTTCTTTTTTTTGCCCGGTATAGGCTAGAATTCTTTTTTTCTTTAAAGCGAGGGAGGAGGTTCTATCTATAAAGTCGTTTAGCTTGGTTTCTACCTGATTGACCAGCATTTTGGTAGGTACGATAATAAGGGCTTTTTTGGGGGTAAGAAGAGCACTAATAAGACCAAAGGTTGATTTTCCAGTTCCTGTAGGGGCGATGATAGCAAAAGATTCCCCTAAAAATAACCTCTTAGCCCAGTTTATCTGTAAAGAAGAAGGTTTAGCCCCGATGATTTCTTTAAACAACTTACTAAAATTAGAAACTTGTTTTTCTACTTCTCCAAAGATCTTTAACTGTTTTAAAGTTTTTTCTTTCTCTAAAATTTCACAAATCTTTAAGATCGAGGGATTTGAAGGTATTTTTCCTTCGGGAAGACAGTTTTCACAAGGAATTCCTTTACCAAGTCTTTCATCTGAGACTATCCCTTTACAGTTAGGGCACCCATTTTCCAAAAAATAAAGCATTTTTCACCCTCTTAAAATGTTTTTAATGTTGTTTATTTGAAACATAAGGAACATAGCAAATTTGTTTCAGTTGTAATCTTTATAAAATAGTTTAAACTAAAATTTATGCAATACTCAAACATAATATATTTAGATTATAACGCTACTACTCCTGTTTTACCAGAAGTTTTAGATGTGTTCAACAAATATTCTTCAGAAGAGTTCGCTAACCCAAATTCTGCTCATGTATTAGGTAAAAGGGCTAAGTTAGCCCTTGAAAAGTTTAGAGAAGAGGTAGCAAGCCTCTTAAATGCTTCTTCCGAAGAAATATTTTTTACCTCAGGAGGAACAGAATCTAATCATCTGGCTTTGTTAGGAGTAGCTCTTGCAAAGGGGAAGGGTCATATTTTGGTGAGTTCCTTTGAGCATCCTTCGGTGTTAAACCCAGCGGTGAAGCTGTTAGAGATGGGATTTGAGGTAGATTTTTTGCCTGTGAATTCCCAAGGTTATGTAGACCCTGAAGAAGTCCAAAAAAGAATCAAGAAAAACACCTTTTTAGTTTCTGTGATGTTAGCCAACAATGAGATAGGTACCATTCAACCAGTTGAAGAAATTGCTAAGATTTGTCAAGAAAGGGAAATAATATTTCATACTGATGCCTGTCAAGCTGTAGGTAAGATACCGGTAGATGTAAAAAAAATAGGGTGTGATCTTCTATCCTTTGCAGGTCACAAGATGTATGCACCTAAGGGGATAGGAGGTTTGTTTATAAAAAAAGGATTTTCTATATCCCCTCTCTTTTTAGGGGGAGGACAAGAAAAAGGGATAAGGCCTGGGACAGAACCGGTAGGTCTGATAGCTGCCCTGGCTAAAGCAGCAGAGATAGCTAAAAAAGACGTAAGTTTTGAGGCAGAAAGACTTATCTACTTAAGAGAAACCCTTTATGAGGGTCTTAAAGAGGTTTATCCAAAAATTTACCGCTACGGGATTCCTGAGAAAACTCTTCCCAATACCTTAACTGTTTCTTTCGTAGGTAAAATAGGGAGTAAAATCTTGGAAGACCTCCCAGAGGTGTGTGCTTCTACCGGGTCTGCTTGCCATGACCGGAAAGGTTCAAATACTTTGATCGCTTTAAAAGTGCCTGAAGAAATAGCTCAAGGCACCATCCGGTTCTCCTTAGGTAGATATACTACCTTCGAAGACATAGAAAAGGTTATAAAAATTTTTCAAGGTTATTTTAGATTAAAAAATTAACATGTTTAAAACCATAGGTCAGGTTTTTTTAGTAAAACCAGGTAGCCTTTCTGCCGAAGAAAAGGAACTCTATCGAGACCTCCAGTTTACTAATTTTATTTTTTTCAAAGAACATTTTCAGGAAGATTTTCCAGAGTTTTTAGATAGATTAAAAGCTTCAGTAGATAGTTTTAACTTTTTAGCTATAGACCAAGAAGGGGGGAGGGTTTGTCGTATACCAGGAGAATTCCCTTCTCCTCTGGAGATCAGTCTAAACTATCAAAAAAATAAAGATCTATCTTTGGTAAAAAAATGGGCTCAAAGTCTTGCGAAAACAGTGGTTGAAAAAGGGCTTAACCTTAACCTTGCTCCTGTAGTAGATTTAGCAGGAGAGGAAGCTCCAGAGTTTTTAAGGTCTCGTACCTTGGGAAACGACCCTGAACTGGTTAAATTTTTAGGAGAGATTTTCATCTCAGAACATAAAAAACAGGGGTGTTTCTGCTGCGTTAAACATTTTCCAGGGTTAGATGAGGTTACCATAGACCCTCATAAAGACCTTCCTGAAAAGGAGAAAATTAATTCTTCTTCCCTTGAAGTTTTCCGGTTTTTTGCTGAAAAGGGGGTTCCTTTTTTTATGACTACTCACCTAATAGTAAAAAGTTTAGACGTTTTACCAGCTACTTTTTCTTTAAAAGTGATAAAGCTGTTAAGAGATAATCTCGGGTTTAAAGGCTGTATCATCACCGATGATTTAAACATGGGGGCTTTAGGAAAATGGGAACTTTCTGAAAGGATTGTTTTAAGTTTGGCAAGTGGACACAACTTTCTTATATTTTGTGGAACCTTCGAAGAATTAGCTTATCATTTGTTTGAGATTAAAACCGAGATTGAAAAAAGCCCAACCTTACGAGAAAGGCTTTCTGAAAGTTTTTATGTGTTAGATAGGGTTAAGAGGTGGATTTATGAGTGAAGAGATTAGCTACCAAGAGATAGTCAATAAAGTAAAAGAGGCCTACATAAGAGCTTGCAAAAGCCTTCCTTCAGAGGTTTTAGAGGCCTTAACCAAGGCTTTAGACGAAGAGACCGAACCTTTGGCTAAAGCGGGGTTAGAGGTGTTGATAGAAAACGCAGAAATCGCTAAAAAAGAAGATCTTCCTATCTGTCAAGACACAGGTATTCCGGTTGTTTGGGTTAAAATCGGAGAGGAGGTGTGTATAAAAAATTTAGAAAAGGCTATCAACGAAGGTCTCTTTTTAGCATACAAAGAAGGATTACTTAGGGCTTCGGTATGTGAAGTGCTTACCAGAAAAAACACCGGAACCAATACCCCGGCGGTAATCCATTATGAATTAGTCCCAGGTAAGGTTTTGGAAATACACATCCTTCCTAAGGGATGTGGTAGCGAAAACATGAGTGCCCTTGCCATGTTACCTCCTTCAGCAGGGGTAGAGGGGATTAAAAGATTCGTGGTGGAAACTGTTAAAAAAGCTGGTCCTAATCCTTGTCCTCCTGTAACCGTAGGGGTGGGGATAGGAGGTACCTTTGAAAAAGCAGCCTTTCTAGCCAAAAAGGCACTTTTTAGACCCTTTGGGACTTTTCATCCAGAGGAGGAGATAGCTAAACTTGAAAAGGAGCTCTTATCTGAGATAAATTCTCTTATGATTGGCCCATTGGGTTTAAAAGGTAAAACTACCGCCTTAGCCGTTCATATAGAGACTTATCCTTCTCATATTGCCAGCCTTCCGGTAGCCGTAAACTTTCAATGTCATGCCTATCGGATAGCAAAAATAAAGTTTTTATAAAAGGAGCAAACATGAAAAAGTATTTCTGGATGGTTTTTATCTTTTTGGTATTTTTTTTAGGTGGCTGCGGAAAGAAAAACCCACCTTTACCTCCCTCTAAAAGTATTCCTAAAGAGTTTTCTTTTGAGGTAAAACCTACAGAGGCAGGTTTTGACCTGATAGTTTATCTTCCTACAGAGACTAAGGGAGGCTATCCTTTAATAAAAATTAGTTCTCTTATCATAGAAAAAGAAGAGATATCTTTAGATTCTCCTAAGGCTAAACCTAAAATTTATGAAATCAAACTTTCCCCTAAACTTCATTCTGCAGGAAATTTATACGTGTATCACGACTATCAGGTTAAACATCGTCATAGATATAAATACAGGATTAAAATAAAGAAAGATTTTTTAGTTAAGACCGATTGGTTTGAGTTTCCTGAATATTTATACTGGCATAATCCTCCTCTTTTCCCTGAGAACATCTCTTTTCAGGTTCTACCAGAAAAGGCGGTGCTTTTAACCTGGAAAAAGCCAGAAAAAGACATAGAAGGCCTTTCTATCGATTACCCAATCTCTTATGAGATTGAAAAAATTTCTGGCCCTAAGGTTGAGAGTTTTTATGTGAGAAAAGAAGAGTTTTTTGAAAAACTATCAGATGTTAATAAGACCTGCTATCGGATAAGAAGTATTTTGAATTTTCGAGGCACTCAGATCCCAGGTCCTAAGAGTCCTCCTCTGTGTTTGGAATAACAGGCTGATAAAAATACAGAGTAGTTTCTCCGTAGGTTTTGACTTTAATCAAGACAAACCGGTCGGTTTTTTCTGGTAGGGGTATTCCTGTAGCTTCTTCTACCATTATTATGGCTTCTTGGTCTAAAATTTCTGTAGGCAAGGCCTTAAGGGTTTTAAGGCTCAGCCCGGTTTTATAAGGTGGGGTGATAAAGACCAAATCAAACTTAACCTGAGGATAGGCTTGGCTAAGCTTAGATAGACCTTCTGGTAGTTTAAGTTTTAAAACCAAGGCCTTTTCTGTAAGTTTAAGTTTTTCTAAATTTTTATGAATCAGAGAAAGGCTTAAGTTGCTAAAGTCTACAAAAAAAACCAGATCCGCCCCCCTTGAAAGTGCTTCTATTCCAAGAGCTCCTGTCCCTGAAAACAGGTCTAACACTTTAGCCTCAGAAAGGTCTTGTCCTAAAAGGTCAAAAAGAGATTTCCTGATCCTGCTTCTTAAAGGGCGGATGCTTAAGTCTTTAGGTGGAGGAAGAAAAAGCTTTTGTCCTTTTAAATAGCCTCCGGTGATTTTCAAACTAAAGGGCCCTTTATTTTAGAAGTTCTAACCAGGTCTGAGGTAAAGAAAAATAATAAGGATTCAACCCAGGATGATAATATTTACCAGAAAGTAGTTGTTTAGGATTAAGCCAATCTTTTGGCTCTTTGGTAGCCAAGAAAAAGGCGATCTCTTCTCCATAGCAAGGAACATAGCAGCGTACTATCTTTACATAAGGGAAGACCTGAGAAATTTTAGGATAGGCTTCTTTTATGATATGAGGAAAATAAATCGGTAGACTAGCTTGCTGGATAAATACCCCATAAGGTTTAAGCACCTTTAAAGCTTCTTGATAAAACTCAACGGTATATAAGGTTTTAGCAGGTCCTACCGGGTCGGTACAATCAACTATTACCAAATCAAACCCCTCTGAAGGGCTCTCTTTTAGCCCTAAATAGCCGTCTTTAATCACTAAGTTGACCTTTGGGTCGTTATAATCTCCAGAAATTTTAAAAAAGTATTTTTGGCATAAATCAAACACTAGGGTATCTATTTCAAACTGAATGATCTTTTTTATAGTAGGGATTTTTTGAAGTTCTCTTAGAACTCCTCCGTCCCCCCCTCCAACTATTACAACCTCTTCAGGGGGGGTAGGGAGAAGGCTTATAGGAAGATAGGTTATGGTCTCATGATATATAAACTCGTCTTTTTCTGTAAACTGAACGATTCCATCTAAAACAAAAAAATAACCCCAGGAAGGGTTTTTAAAGATTTGTATTTCTTGTAATCCTTTTTCTTCAAAGACTAATTCAACCTTGTAAGAATGTCCAAAATCTTTAAAGATTTTTTCTCGCCACCAAAAACTTCCAGTCAAGTTTCGCCTCCATCTGATAAAGTATCCTGAGAAAGTCCTCTTGCAAACTCAGCGATATAGACATTTTGCGGACGAAGATTACGTTGAAGATTGGCTAAGATTTTATGAGCTTTTTCTTTATTTTCTGCCAAGATGTCTAAGGCAGAGTATCCTTTTTCTGGCCAGGTATGGATATAGATATAAGAAGAACCTAAATTAACCTGAGCAGAAACCCCAAAGGGCTGAAACTGATAACTTACCGCAGAAACCTCTTTTAACGCACCGTTAGGTGCTATGGCTTCTTTTAAAGCTTGTTCAACCACCGGAGCTTCAGCCAAAAGTTCAAAAGGGGAACCCCAAAACTCAGCGATGATATGATAGGACCAAACACATCGTTTAAGTGCACCTTGCTGGGTAGGGCAGGTATTCAACCTTTCAAACTGACACACGGTTTGGACTGTACTCATGTTTCACCTCCTCCCAGGCAAGGTGCCCGGTTTTTAGTTTTTAGTATTCCAATAAAAAAATCGGGACGGGCGGATTTGAACCGCCGACCCCCCACACCCCAAGCGGGTGCGCTTCCAAGCTGCGCTACGTCCCGATTAAGAAGACAAAAATAACCTATTTAAGTTTAAACTCTATAATAAAAAATCTTTAAAAAATGTCAAGAGGTTAAGGAAAATTTTTGTTTGTTCAGATTTCTAAAGAGTTTTTACGTTTTTTTAAGGTTTATAAACCTTAATCAAAGTTATTGCTTTTCTCAAGGTTCAAGAATAAAATTATATCATGCTTAAATTTTTTTACTTATTAAAAGACCCGCGAAACCTCCCGCAAGTTTTTGAAAAGATTAACTCAAAAGAGATTATTTTGGTTCCTTTAGAAAAAATTTCAGAACTTCCTAAGGAAGAGGTTATAACCTTTGATGCCATTTTGGTGCTAGGAGGAGATGGCACCTTCCTAAGGGCTGTCCCTTTCGCCTATACTTACGACCTTCCTTTGATAGGGGTTAATCTGGGAAATTTTGGTTTTTTAACCGAGGTTTCTTTAGAAGAATTACCATATCTTTTAAGGCTAATCAAAGAAGGAGAGGCTAAAATTCAAAAAAGAACGCTTCTTGAGATTACCTATCAGAATGAGACCTTTGTTGCTCTAAACGAAGGGGCTATCATGAAAGGTCCTTTGGGTAAGGTGATATATTTGAGCCTGCAGGTTGAGGGCTATCATCTTACTACCATCCCTGGTGATGGGTTGATCATCTCTACCCCAACCGGGTCGACTGCTTATAATCTTTCAGCCGGAGGTCCGGTTATCCATCCAGAGGCACAAGTTTTTGTCTGCACACCGATCTGTGCTTTTAAAATAAACCTACGTCCCTTTGTTATTCCAGATAACTTTGAAACCGTGGTAATCTTAAACAAAAAAGGGAAAGGGGAGAACGAAGAAGTTCATCTTCTCATCGACGGACAGATTAACTTAGTAGTGCAGGAAGATCAACCTCTTCGTTTTAAAAAAGCCCCAAAACCTCTTAAAATTCTTACCTTACCAGAGAAAAATTATCTAAAAATTTTAAAGTCTAAGTTTAATTGGTAAAAAAGTCTTTTAAACCTCCTCTTTTTTTAAGAGTTTAGAGGCTAATTCTTCTTTCTTTTCTTTTAAAGTTTCTTTACTTTTTTCTATAGCTTCTTTAAGTTCTTCTTTTTTAGTTTCGATGATTTCTTTAGCTTTGGAAGTGATTTCTTCTCCTTTAGCTTTTAAAGTTTCTGCTTCAGCTCTAACTTTCTCTAAGGCTTCGTCCACTTCTTCTTTAATCTTTTTTCTAACCTCAGAGCCACTGGCTGGTGCCAAAAGAAGGGCTGCAATCCCCCCTACTACCACCCCACCAAGAAAAGCTAACAAAACCGTAGTTTTTTTTCCTTCCATAATCCACCTCCTTTTAGTGAAATTTTTTTAACTATTAACCTAAAGGTTTTTATTTTTTAAATTTAGGAAAAGGTATCATCTTCTTTAACTGTTGTATCAGTTCCTTAGCTCCATAGATTAGAGAACTACCTTCTACATAGACCTTTTTAATCTGTTGGTTTATCTGGTCTAAGACTAACTTAGAGGTTTCACTTAACTCAGCAAGAGAGTTTATCATAGGACTTAAACTATGGCTAACCTTTTCTGTCACCTCTTTTACCTGATAGGTGGTATTTTTTATATTTTCTAAATTGCTTTTTGCAATTTCTAAGTTAATTTTTAACTTATTGGAAATTTCTTTTACTTCATCTGCAACTATCTCTGTCTGGTTTTTCAAAAAGGTTTCGAAATCTTTTATACTTTCTCCTAATTCTTTTATAATATTAGGTACAATCTTAAGCCCGGTTATAAGTTCGTTTAGGTTAGAGATAGTTTGTTTAGCTATGTCTAAGGTCTCTGAGGTTTTTTCGGTGGTTTCTTTAAGATTTTTTAAAACAGGAGATAGTTCTTCTAACCTTAGGTTTACACGGTCTAAAGTTTGATTAACCTTAAAAAAGATATAAATAGCTATACCTACTAAAACGCCTACGAAAAGAATCAAGAGATACAATAGGGTTTCCATAAACCCTCCTTTAAAAGGCTATTTAAATTAAAATTAATTATAAGCATAAAAATCAAAAAGTCAACTTAACCAAGTTGGGATAATATCTTCTAAGATAGAAGTTTTTAGGAACCACCCTAAAGTTATAAGCTTTAATTCCAGGTCCATAAAGAGGAAGAGATTTTTGATAAACTCCAACACCATCTTTAAACTCTACCAGCTTAAGGGGAAAACTCCTGACATAACTTTCTCTATCTTCTTCTTCCCCGAGGTTGGATACACAAGTTATCTCCTCTATAATTACTAACTGTACTTCTATTAACTCAGGGTTAATGTTACCTAAAAAGACTTTAGCCGATACCTTTACTTCCTGGCCTTCTTGTAGAAAGGTTTTTTCTAAATTTTCTTTTACTTCTATAAACTTTATGTTTTCCCAATTTTCGGTCAAAATCCTTTTTTCTTCTGCTAAAGCCTTAAGAAGAGAAAAATCTTTTTGAGAAAGATGTTTTAGTCTTTCTATGATAGGTGAATAAAACTTATCTATATATTCAAGGAGCATACGGTTGGTAGAAAACTGTTTACAAGCTATGTACATGCTTTGTTTCATCATCTTTACCCAATCTCTTGGAATCCCGTCTTCGTCTCTTTCGGTAAAGAGAGGATAAATTTCTTTTTCTAAAAGAGTGTATATTTGATGAGCTTCATAGTGATTATAAGGTGGTAATCCTTCTTTAGGGATTATAGCCCAACCGTTAAGCTGGTTGTATCCTTCTGGCCACCATCCGTCAAGAACGCTTAAGTTTAAAACCCCGTTCATGGCAGCCTTCATCCCTGAGGTTCCGCAAGCCTCCATAGGCCTTAAAGGGGTGTTTAACCAAACGTCTGACCCCCAGATAAGATATCTGGCTAAATGAAGGTTATAGTTTTCTAAGAAAATAATTTTGTTGTAAAGCTGGTAAGTCTCTCTAAACTCTAAAATCTCACGGATTATGTTTTTACCTTCTACATCTTTAGGATGGGCTTTACCTGCAAACACCAGCACAATATCTTTTTCTGTTAGTAGTTTTAGTATTCGTTCTTTATGGTACAGAATAAGAGAGTTTCTCTTATAACCGGTCATCCTTCGAGCATAACCTATGATAAGGTCTTGGGCTTTAGGAAGTTGATAGTTTTGTTTTTCTTCTGAGAGGTTTAACTTAATAGATTCCTCTTTTAACTGGGTTTTGATAAGGTTTAAAAGTCTGTACTTGTTTTTTTTATGGGCTTCCCATATTTCTTCGTCTGGGATTTTTAGTATTTCCTCCCAGGTTGAATCTTCAGGAGACATATAGATAAAATTTGCTCCAAGATATTTTTTGAAAAGTGCATAAAAAGGTTCGCTTAGCCATCTCCAATGAACACCGTTGGTTACATACTCTATGGGAACTTCTTCTTCTGGAAGTTCGGGAAAAAGGGGATGCCACATCTTTTTGGTGGTTTTTTGATGAAGTTTAGAAACAGCGTTTACGTTAGAGGAATAGTTGATGGCTAAAGCAGGTAACCAGAAAATTTCAGGATTTTCCTTTAGGGTGCCTTGTTTATAAAATTCCAGAATAATGTTTTCATTTTTGGTTAGTTCAACCAACTCTTCTAACTCTTCCCAAAGATATTTTTTAATCAACTCTTTAGGAAAATGCTCATTACCTGCAATAACAGGTGTATGAGTAGTAAAAACAGTAGTCTCTTTGATAAGCATGATGGCTTCATCTAAGGAAAATCCTTGAGACAATAAATCCTTTAATCTTGCTAAAAGGACAAACGCAGAATGACCTTCATTAAGATGATATATCTTGGGGTTGAGGTTTAATGCTTTCAGTAATTTATATCCTCCGATACCAAGGATAATCTCTTGTTGGATCCTTTTTTCTATTTCCCCTGGGTAGAGATATCTAAGTATTTCTTTTATTTCTTCAGGATTCTCAGGATGGGTAGAGTCTAAAAAATAACAGAGTACTTTACCTACTTCTAACTTAAATACCCTAAGTTTTATCTCTACTCCCATAAGGTTCATCGATAACGCCATAGAGGTGCCGTCTGGGTTTTTTACCTCCTCTAAAAAGTTTAAAAACAGGTCTAAAATTTCTGGATTTTCTGTTTGTGTTTTTTGGTTAGGGTCTATGGTTTGTTTTAGATAGCCATGTTGATATGCAAGACCTACCCCTATCATCGGAAGTCCTAAGTCTGAAGCAGACATCAAAAAATCCCCGGCTAAAACCCCTAATCCTCCTGCATAAAAAGGCAAAGTAGGATGAAGCCCAAACTCGGTACAGAAATAAACTATTTTGTCTTCTGGATCTATACGATGTTTTTTGACTTCTGGATGGACATATTCTTTATATTCTTGAAATGCTTCCCAGAGGTCCTCTAAATCCATAAGAAAGGTCTGATTTTGGGCCAACGCTTTTAACCTTATGTTAGGAAGGTAGTAGATAAGTTTAAAGGGATTATGTTCAACCTGTCTAAAAAGGTCTCGGTCTATTTTATAAAAAAAAGAAAGAACGTCATAATTCCAAGAAAACCAGAGATTTTTAGAAATTTTTAAAAGTTTGTCAAGTTCCTTCGGTATAGAAGGATAAACAAAAAATTTTTTGAAAGGCATTTTTATCCCTCTAAATTGGTTTCTATTTCTGCTAATATATTCATATAATACCGATAAATTTCTTCTGGAGAAGAGTATGGGGAAAAATATTTATGTACATCTCCGTCTTGAAAATATTTGATACACATATAGTAAAAATGGTCTGAAGTAGAAAGTTTTTTAAGGATAGAGAGAAGATCATACCGTTTCTGGTCTTTGGCTTTTTTGATTAACTCATAGCAAGTCTTCATGGCATTCCATTGAAGGGGATTAGAAAGCCAGGCAGAAAGGTCTCTTTCGGTGTCTGCCCAGGAAGTTGGGTTAGGAACAGAGATAGGGGTAGGAGTATAGTTTAAGGTGGTTTTTACCTCAGAAGGCCAAAGAAACTGTAAATTTTTTTCCTTTAAAGCTAAAAGTACAAACTCTTTTATAAAATCAAAAATTCCTATTTCAGCCCATTGATGTTCTCCAAAGGTTTCATAATCCATAAAAAGGTTTAAATAGAGATTCTTTCCTGTTTTTTCTATTAGCATCAAGTCTTTTATCCAGGACAAATACTTTTTAGGGGTAAGGGGATATTCATCCCAACTTTTATCACTAAACCTAAAGGCAATGTCGTCTGAAAGTTTATAATGTTTTAGTAGCAAAAGATGGGCATGATTGGCAGAGACCCTGGGATAAAGAGGAGATTCTCCTTTTAAAATCTTGTCAGCCCCTTCTATAAGGATGGTTTTTATCTGAGGCATGGTAGCAAAAAGTAAGTTTGAAATTTTGTCAAAATAGATCAACTCGGTATTACGAAAGGTGGTAGGTAGCATCCCAAATTCTTTTTTGATGATCTCAGCGTGTTCTTCTATCTCCTCTATAAATTCGTCTAAATCAAAGATACTGCTAAGAGAATGATAGTAAGTTTCGTTAAGAAGCTCTACCCCTCCGGTTTTCACTAGGTTTAAAAAGGAATGTAAAACCTCAGGACGGAATTTTTTAGCTTGTTCTATAAACGTGCCTGTCAGACTATAAGAGACCTTAAATCTTCCGTCAGACCTTTCTATCAGCTCTTTAAAAAGGGCGTTGGCAGGAAGATAACACTTTTCTGCTACCTTGTTAAATATGGCTGCGTTAAGGCTATCGTCAAAATACTCGACTGTTGATTTTGTTTTTAAAACATTAAAATTTTTGACCCTAAAGGGCTGATGCACCTGGAAATAAAATATAATATAAAGCATACTTAGTTTATCAAAAGTTCGTTATAGATTTTTATCAGTTCTTCGGCTCTTATATCCCAGGAAATCTTTTTAACTTCTTCTTTAACTTTTTGTTGAAGGTTTTTTAGTTTTTCTGGATGTTTTAAGAGGTCTACGATGATGTTTACGATTTTGTCAACATCCCAAAAATCAACTTTATAAGCGTTTTCTAAGATTTCTGAAGCCCCTGATTGTTTGGAAATGATAAGGGCACAGCCAAAATACATGGCTTCTAAGGCTACGATCCCAAAGGGCTCAGAAACCGAGGGCATAACCACTATGTCTGCTAAACTTAAGGCTTCTTCTACTTCTTGTCTGGTAAGAAAACCGGTAAACAAAACCTGGGTGCCAAAACCTTCGCTTGCGGCTTCAAACATAAGTTCTCTTTCCATTTCTCCTGCACCAGCGATCAAAAACCTTACTTTCTTAGGATATTGCCTAAGGATTTTTTTTGCTATTTCTAAAAAAATCTTGGGACCCTTCTGAGGGGTTAATCTTCCTAAAAATAAAATCACAGGACATTTAAATTTTTTTGTCTTTTTGGGTTCTTTGGTATAAACGGTAAAAGCATTGTATAACACCCGGATCTTTTCTTCAGGTACTTTGCAATGTTCTTTTATCACCTGAGCGGTGTAGTTAGAAACAGCGATTACTCGGTCTGCTAAATTTAATCCCAGGTATTCTATCTCATGGACTACAGGATGTCCGTATCCGATCGCTCTGTCAAACTCTGTAGCATGCACATGAGCAACCAGAGGTTTTTGGAGAAGGTGTTTAAGAAAGAGTCCTGCAGGGTAGGTCATCCAATCATGAGCATGGATCAAGTCAACCTCTAAATGTTTGGCAACCTCTAAAACATTTTGCAGGTATCTTTGAACCCGGGATAAGGTGTGATTCTCCTTATTAAGTAGATTTTCTATCCTTTTTAAAACTTTCTCAGAAATCGGAGTTAACGGCTTTTTTTCTTCCAAAAAGTTTATGGTGTTTTCAGGTTGATAAGAAAACAGTCTTAAGGTGTCTAAGTAAGCCCCTTCGGGGGCTAAATAACCTATTTGATAAAACTTTAAAGGTAAAGGCTTTAGTTGCCTTTGGTGAGGGCTCTTAGCTACTGGAAAGTCTGCCTCCCACCCAGAAGAGATTTCAAAAAACACTTTTTCTTTGGTAGGGAGAATCATATAGATTTTTACTCCCTTTTCAGCTAAAGCTTTAAAAAGCCCGTAACAGGCCATTCCAAGCCCACCTACTATAAACGGAGGATATTCCCAGGTTAACATCAAAACTTTCATTGTTCAGGCTCCTTCTTAAAGTTTTTTAAAGCTAAACTTTAAGCCCCTCTATCATCTGTTCTACCAAAAAAACAGCTGCTACAGACCAAAATTGAGCATGGGCACCTTTAGGATGTTTAGGATTTTCGCCGTCATACAACTCAGGAATACTTCCCATTTTACCTCTACATATTCCTTCTCTAAAAACTCTCACCAATCCTTCAAGCTCCCTTTTAAGCCCTTCTTTGTCTTCTTTATAAGCCTTTTTTAATACTTCAGCATAAGGATAGATGAGCCACACCCAGACTGTCCCATTATGGTAGGCAAGGTCTCTCATCCTTTGAGTTCCAAAGTATTTTCTCCTAAACGAGGGATCTTTGGGTGAGAGACTCCTTAACCCAAAAGGAGTAACTAATTCTTGTTTAGCCAGTTCAACTCCTTTAAGAAGAGATGGCTTGTCTGTGATGTCAAAAGGCAAAGAAAGGGCGATAATATAGTTAGGCCTGATTTCAAAAACAGGTTCATCGTTAAACAACCTGTCTGCCCAGGCGTTACCATCAAAAAATCTGATAAAGTTTTTTTCCTGTAAACTGATCAGTTCTGAGACCCTAAAATTTTCTAAAAAAGACTTTTCTAAATGTTTTTCTGCAAACTTTAAAAGGTTATACCACAAACCCTGTATTTCTATGGGTTTCCCATACCGAGGGGTTACAGGTACTCCATCTAAGACCACATCCATCCAGGTTAAGGCTTTGTTGGTTTGAGGAAAAATTTCGATAAATCCATCCTTATGGTCCAGTAAAAATGGGAGATCTGGGTTGGTGCAGAAGTTTTTAATCACTTCCTTTACAGCTAAGAGTAATATTTCTCCTTCCAAGGAGTTCAGAACTTCAGGAAAGGTTTCCAAAAACTGAAAAATCCTCAGACCAAACCACAGAGAGGCATCCACAGAATTATAGTTGGTTTCCTGTTCGTCTCCTATCACGTTTGGTATAAGCCCGTTAACCATTCTTTTGGCATAGTTTTTAAAAATCTTTAAAGCCTTCTCTTTACCTCCGTCTAAATAAAAAACCGCAGGAAGACCTATGAAGGTGTCCCTTCCCCAGCAATAAAACCAGGGGAATCCTGCTATTATGTCATCTTCAAGCAGAAAATCTTCCACCATTTTTTTTAAAATCCTTAGGTATTCGTTTCGCGAAAAAGACTCTTTTTTGTTAGGGATGAGGACAGGTAGTCCTTCGTATCTTCTTTCAACCTCTGTCAAAACCTTCTCTAAGTCTTTTATAGGCTCATCAGAAAAAAGGATTTTAAAACAGTCCTTGGTTTTTAGTTCTACTTCTATTTTAAAGGGGGCATAAAGGTCTTCAGTAGCCTCATATCCTCTTATTTCTTCTATAGGATAAAACACCTGATGATAAAATAGCTCTTCTCTGGTTAAGCTACCGTTAGAAAGATAGACAAAAATAGAGAAGGATCCTTTTACTACCATCCCTGTTTTATCTTCTACCTCGACCTCTACAAATTCCTTTTCCCATTCAGTTTTGTTGGTAACCCTGTGATGGTCTCTAAAACTAAACTTAGGTCTTATTATTATTCGAAAAGGATAGGAGCTTATGTTTTCATAAGAGATAACTACCAGGTTTTTAAGAGGATGCATTTTGATTTCTTTTTTCAAGAAAAAATCCCTACTTTCTGGACAGAAAAAATAAAATTGAGGAAAAGGTCTAAAGAAAAAAGCTTTTATTAGCTTGAATCCCTCTGGAAAAAGGGTGTCTCGATAAAAGTTGGTATCAAGAAAATAACTTAATCCAGAAGGGAAAAAGACCTGTTCTTCAGCTGAACTAACCAGATGAATTCTTTTCCCTTTTTCATAACCTGCGATCAGAAGTCCATGATACTTTCTCAGATTAGCTAAAAAGGCAGAACCTAACGCATACCCTCCTTTTTGATTAGAAACTATCCATTCATCAGGAGTAAACCTTTCAAAAAGTTCTGTTAACATCACATGATAATCACATTTTTTTTTTACAAAATAATCACAAGACAATAAAAAATCAAGTTAAAAATAAAATAATATAAAATTAAACATTAAAACGAAAATATATGATGTCTCCGTCTTCTATGACATAATCTTTTCCTTCGAGTTTAACAGCTCCTAACTCTTTGGCTTTCTGGAAAGACCCTATTTCTATATATTTTGTATAGTTAATGACTTCAGCCGCGATAAAACCTCTTTCTATGTCAGAGTGAATTTCTCCGGCAGCTTCTTTAGCTTTAGTCCCCTTGGCTATGGTCCAGGCTCTGGCTTCCTTAGGTCCTGCGGTAAAAAAGGTGATAAGGTTTAAAAGTTTATAACCTGCTCTTATTAGTTTGTGAAGCCCTGGTTCGTTTAGACCTAAGGCCTCTAAAAATTCTTTTTTTTCTTCTTCGGTAAGTTCGACGAGCTCTTGTTCTATCTTCCCACAGATGACCATTAGGGGAGTTCCTTCTTTTTGGGCTTTTTCTCTTAGTTGCGCTACATAAGGGTTTCCTTTGCCTTCTGGGAGAAAATCTTCTGAGATATTAGCGATGTACATCAAAGGTTTAACCGTTAAAAGACAGAGTACCTTTTCTAAAAAGGTTTTTTCTTCCGGAGAAAAAAGGTTTAGGTTAGGCCTTAGAGTTTTAAAGTTTTCTAACAGAGTTTTAGCCTTTTCTAAGGTTTCAAGCTCAGCCTTAGCTTTTGGATCATTTTTAGCAAGCTTCGCAGTTTTTTCTAACCGTCTTTCTATGGTTTGTAAGTCTGCAAGGATAAGCTCTAACTCTATGATTTCTGCGTCTCTTACAGGGTCTATAGAACCTTCTACATGTACGATGTCAGGGTCTTCGAAACATCTGACCACATGAGCTATAGCCGAAACTTGCCTTATATGAGATAAAAACTGGTTGCCAAGTCCTTCCCCTTTTGAGGCTCCTTTTACCAGCCCTGCTATATCTACAAACTCTATGGTAGCAGGGGTGATTTTTTTGCTTTTTTCTAACCGAGCTATCTCATATAGCCTTGGGTCAGGCACATTAACTATCCCCACGTTAGGGTCTATGGTGCAAAAAGGATAGTTAGCAACCTCAGCTTTTGCTGTTTGAGCCAAGGCATTAAAAATGGTAGACTTCCCTACGTTAGGCAATCCCACTATACCTATGTTCATCTTCATCTGAAACCTTGCCCCCTCTTTACAGTTTTTTATACTAAATTTTTAAGCAGGTTGAAAAGCTCTTCTGGAAATTTTATAAGCTTACCCTGATGGTTGATGGGAACATGAACTGTATAACCTTCAGCTACTAATAGGTTTTGCCTTTTAAAGGTGTATTCAAAGATAATTTTGTGTGGTTTTAGCTCTTTGATCTTGGTTGCCACCACCAAAAGGTCGTCATAAAAAGCAGGATGTTTATACCTAACATATACTTCTACTACAGGAAGTAAAAGTTTGTATTTTTCTTCTATCTCTTTATAACTAATACCTGCGTTATTTCTGATAAACTCTGTTCTTGCTATTTCCATCACCCTTAGATAGTTGCCATAATACATAACCTTTCCACTGTCTGTGTCCCCATAGATTACCCTATAGGTTATTTCGCTTACCATCTCTTACCTCTTGCAAAATAGATAATAAGAGTTATTTTAAATCTTATGAATACTGCCATTTTATCTCAAAAAATTAAAAAAGTAATAGCAGGGCCTAAGAAAATTCAAAAACTTGTCGAAAAGCTTGCTGACCAAATCATAAAAAAGCAACCTTATTTAGAAAAAGTAGTTCTTATCGGTATTCAGACAGGGGGAGCCCCTTTAGCAAACAGGTTGAAAAATATTATCTTAGAAAAGACCAACATAGAACTTCCTGTAGGTTATTTAGATATAACCCTTTACCGAGACGATTGGACCAGGATTACCAACTATCCTAAGGTAAAAAAGACAGAGATCCCTTTTTCAATTGAAGATAAGATCGTTATCCTGGTAGATGATGTGATCTATACCGGAAGAACCATCAGAGCGGCGATGGATGCGTTGATAGACATAGGTAGACCAAAGAAAATAGAACTTGCTGTTTTGGTAGACCGCGGAGGTAGAGAATTCCCTATAGAGCCAACTTACAAAGCCCTTACCATAAAAAACATCCAGTATAACGAATATGTGTCTGTATACCTTCTTGAGACTCATGGAAAAGATAAGATCGTGTTAGAAGTCTATGAATAGTTTCTGGATTTGTGAAAATTTTCTTTTATTTTGTCATCAAAAAAGATTTTATGTTAAAATTTCTGTAAAAAACAAGGAGGCCTTTTAAAGTTATGACGATTAAAACCTTGATTAGTAAAGGTATAATTCCGAAAGAAGTTAAAATTTGTGCACAGGTGGAAGGGGTTAGTGAAGAATTTCTCAAAGAAGGTATTCTTAGGGGTGAGATAGTTGTGTGTAAAAATAAAAAGTCTAAGATAGAAAGACCCTGTGCTATAGGTAAAGGACTTAGAACTAAGGTAAACGTAAACATCGGTACTTCTAAGGATAGGCCTTATGTAGAAGAAGAGTTAAAAAAACTTGAGATAGCTTTAAAGTATGGTGCGGATACTGTGATGGACCTTTCTACAGGAGGAGATTTAGACGAGATAAGAAAGGTTATCAGAGCTCACTCTCCTATTCCTTTAGGTACAGTTCCTATCTATCAGGCGGCGATAGAAGCGGTAGAAAAGCATCATAAGTCGATTGTTGAGATGACGGTTGATGAGATGTTTAAGGTGATAGAAAAACAGGCAGAAGATGGTGTAGATTTTATGACCATTCATTGTGGTCTTACCAAGGCGGGTATAGAGAGGTTAAAAATTAAGCCTAGGGTGCTTGGAGTGGTATCCAGAGGAGGCTCTTTTTTAGTAGAATGGATGGTTTACAACCAAAAGGAGAATCCCTTTTATGAGCATTTTGATAAACTTCTTGAAATAGCCTTTGAATATGACATTACCCTGTCTTTAGGAGACGGGTTAAGACCTGGTTGTATTGCAGACGCTACAGATGGAGCTCAAATCCATGAGTTGATGATTTTGGGAGAGTTAACTCTAAGGGCCTGGGAAAAGGGTGTTCAGGTAATGATAGAAGGTCCTGGACATGTACCTTTAGACCAGATAGAGACCAACATAAAACTACAAAAAAGGCTTTGTCATGGTGCTCCTTTCTATGTGCTTGGCCCTCTTCCCACAGACATAGCCCCAGGTTATGACCATTTGGTAGGAGCTATAGGAGGGGCACTGGCTGCTTATTATGGGGCTGACTTTCTTTGTTATCTTACCCCTGCAGAACATCTAAGGCTTCCTACGTTAGAGGATGTAAAAGAAGGTTTGATAGCCTCAAAAATCGCTGCTCATGTAGCAGACCTGGCTAAGGGAATAAAAGGTGCATGGGAATGGGATTTGGCTATGGCTAAGGCCAGGGCTGAGCTTGACTGGGAAAAACAGATTTCCCTTTCTATAGACCAGGAAAAGGCAAGGCGGTATAGGCTCGAAGGAGGGGTTTCTAAAAGTCAAGCTTGTACGATGTGTGGCCCCTACTGTGCTATAAAGGTCTTTGAACATGCCTTCAACCTACTTAAAATCAGGGGAGGGGAAGGCTAAAGAATGAGGCTGATCATAGAAGAAAGAAAAGGTTACTCTCAGTCTACTTTTTTTAACCAATATCTTTTGCTAGTTGTAGTTTTTTTTGGTTTTGTTCTTAATTTATATGAAGTTTATCTGCAATTTAAAAACAGTTCTTTATGTAAAACGGACGCCTGTTTAATGATACATCTTTTCGATAGATTAGGGATTCTCAACTACTTAGGGGTTTTGGTGTTTGCTGTGGTGTTAGGGTTAACCCTTCTTGATTTAAAGATAAAATCTTATGCCCTAAAAAGGTTAAGACTCTTTATCTTAGGTCTTTGTTTGGTTGTGGAAGGGTATTTCATCGGTTTTCAGGCTTTTTTTCTTCAGGAATATTGTCAGTTTTGTTTGGTGGTAGCCTTGACCATTTTTTTAGCCTTTGTGTTAGACGTATTTTCTCAGAAAGCATTTAGCTGGGGGTTCTTATGTTTTTCAGGGTTTTTAGCTCTTTTTACAGCAGTTTTTTTGGTTAATATAAGCCTTAAGCCCATCTTCTTAGATTATCCTGTGGTGGTCTATCAACAAAATTGTCCTAACTGTAAGGTGGTTGAAGAGTATGTTATTAATAACAAAATACCTGTAAGGTTTTATGAGGTATCTAAGGTTTATGCCTTGATGAGGATAGCAGGAATTCGAGAAGTCCCTACCCTTCTTTATAGAGAAGATAACTCCCTTTTGGTTTTGGTAGGTAAAAATACCATCCTCAACTGGCTAAAAGAAAATTATCCGATGTTGGAGCTCTCTCAGGGGAGAGAATTTTCTAAAAACTTGAAGGAAAAAGATTTCACCGTTAATGCCTCTACAGAAAAACCTCAAGATAAAAAAGAGCCTGTTACAAAGGAAAAAGTAGTCTCTACAGAAAAGGTTTCTACAGAAAAATCCTCTACAGAAAACGCCACATCTCTTCAAAAGCCTTCTTCTTTACCTTTCTTACCTCCCAAAGTGGGAGATAAAGAGGGTAAAGGAGAGGCCTGTCTTATCGAAAAAGGTTGTAATTAGTTGAGGATTTTTGTTTGAATTAAGTGTTATTTCAAAAGCTAATCAGTTCTTGTTTAATATTACTTCACAAAAATCCGATATTATAAATAGAGGATTTTATGAAAGGCTTACAGAGGCAAATTTTTTATTTTAGTTTGGGATTGAGTTTTTTTATTATGTTAACTTTTGTTCTCCTTAGCAGTCCTGTATTTTATAAGTACGAATTTTCTAAGGGAGATATTTTTCTTCAGCAAAGAACACATGTGTTAGCCAATTACATAGAGGGTTTTTTTTCTAAGTTTATCGTGATGATAGAATACCTGAGTAAAGATCCTAAGGTGATTAAGGCTTATAAACTTTCTGAAAAAGATAAAATTGAGGTATTAAAACATTTTTATACTTTTAATCAAATAGACCCTACCATTAAATATATCTATGCTGGGTATGAAGATGATTCTCTTTTGATATATAACTATGATACACCTGAGGGATACAAGTCAACTGAGAGGCCTTGGTATAAAGAGGCTGTAAGGTATTCTTCTAAGATTAGCGAGGGAGTGGTATATCAAGAGTTTGGGACTAAAGAATGGTTGGTAGCCTTAGGTAAGGCTCTGGTTGATGAAAACCACAAGATTGTAGGGGTTGTAGCCATAGATACCTCTTTAGAAAATTTATTAAAGGTTTTTAGAGAAAAAATAGGGATTTATGAGACAGCCTATAGCTTTGTGATTAAAAAGGATGGAACGGTTCTTATCCATCCAGATGAGAAACTTTTAGGTAAAAAGATGGAAAATCTACCTTTAAGAGAGTTTCTGTCTAATCCTGAAGGGAAGGTAGAGTTTGTTCAAGATGGTTTAACCAAGATAGCCTATTACAAAAGATTGGAAATTTTGAATTGGGTGCTTATAACGGTGGTAGACAAAGCCGAACTTTTGATGCCTGTTTTGGTTATCATAGGGATGTCTGTGATGATGATAGGTTCTATTGCTTTTAGTTTGGGGTGGTTTGTAAGTTATTGGCTGACTAAGCACATTACCTCACCGATTAACCTTCTTAAAGAAAATCTTTTAAGTATTTCTCAGGGGATTGAAATTCCCGAGGAGTTTAGAAACTATCCTAAAAATGAGATAGGTGTCATTGCTAAAGAGATAGAAAAACTTGCTTCAACCGAGCTTTTTAAGAGAAAAGTTGAGTTAGAAAAATTGACCGAGCGACTTAAGGTGTTTGCCGAAAGGGATTTTTTGACCCAACTTTTTAACCGGTTTAAGTTTATAGAGGAACTTAAGAAGGAGATCAACCATTATAATCGTTATAAGACTCTTTTTTCTTTGATTCTTTTTGACCTCGATAATTTTAAAGTTATTAACGATACTTATGGGCATGATAGGGGAGATTATGTGTTAAAAGAGGTTTCCCGTTTGATAAAAGAAAACATCAGGCAAACCGATTTGCCAGCTCGATGGGGAGGAGAGGAGTTTGTAATCCTTTGTCCTAGGACTATTAAAGAAGAAGCTTTGGTTATAGCTGAAAGAATCAGACAGAGTATAGCGACCTACCCTTTTGAGGAAGTAGGAAAAGTTACCATAAGTGGTGGGGTGGTAGAATATCAGCAAGGTATGGAACTCTCAGCTCTCCTTAAAAAAGTAGACGAAAGGTTGTATCAGGCAAAAAGGTCTGGTAAAAATAAAATAGTCTTATAAAGCTTGATAAACTTTACAAGTCTATGTATACTTGAGAAAAAAATAGTCGTAACTTGCGAGAGGTTGGTATGACAGATTGGGCAAAGGAGTTCGAAGAGTATTTAAATAAGTCTTTTCAAGAGATCGCTATTGGAGAGGTAGTTAAAGGAAAGGTGGTTAAGATAGGGAAAGAATACGCGTTTGTGGATGTGGGGTTAAAAGGGGAGGCCCTTTTGCCTGTGGATGAGATAAAAGACGAAAAAGGGGGATTTCAGTTTAGTGATGGAGAGGAAGGAGAATTTTTGGTGATAGGAAGAGCTCCCTTAGGTGGATACTTGCTTTCCTATCAAAAAATAAGAGAAAAGAAGGTTAAAGAAAGGATAAAAAATAGTTTTGAAAAAGGGCTTCCTGTGCAGATAAAAATAGTCTCTTTGATAAAAGGAGGATACACGGTTAAGGTTGAGGGCTTTGTTCCAGGATTTCTTCCCTTTTCCCAGGCCCATTTTAGAGAAAAACTTGATTCTCCTGAGGCTCTTATCGGAAAGGAGTTTGAGGCTCTGGTGGTTAAATTTGACAAAGACAACCTGGTGGTTTCAAGAAGGGCTTTGCTTGAAAGAGAATATGAACTAAAGAAAAAAGAGGTTTTAGATAAGATAAAAGAAGGTATATTAGAAGGAGAGGTTTTTAAAAGGGTGAAAGGAGGTTTCTTGATAGATTTTGATGGGGTGTTAAAGGGTTTCCTTCCTGACAAAGAACTTTCTTGGTTTAGGATAACAGACCCAGAGACTTTCTTAAAGATAGGAGATAAAATAAAGGTTAAGGTACTTTCCTTTGATCCTTCTAAGGAACAACTTAAGGTTAGTTTAAAAGCCTTAGAGCCTGACCCTTGGGAAGGGGTAGCCAATCGTTATCAAGAAGGTCAGCAGGTTAAGGGGAAGGTAGTAGGAATTTTTGATTTTGGGGCTTTTTTAGAGATAGAACCTGGAGTAGAAGGGTTGGTACCAAGAAGTGAGATAGGATGGAATAAAAACTTAAAACCTAAGGACATTTTAGATTTGGGAGATCTGGTAGAGGCTGTAATCCTCGAAATAAAACCTTCTGAAAGGAAAATGGTACTTAGTTTAAAGCGTCTTGAACCAAGTCCCTGGGAAAAGTTTGTAGAAGAGGTAGAGGTAGGTGCTGTAGTAAAAGGGAAAATAAAACAGGTATTGAATCATGGGTTGCTAGTTGAGGTAAGAGAGGGGGTTGAAGGTTTTATTCATGTGTCCAACCTTTCTTGGGAAAGGATAGAAAATTTAAAAGAGAAGTTTAGTCCTGGACAAGAAGTTATTGCCAAGGTTCTTGAGATAAATCCTGAAAAAAGAAAGCTTAGTTTAAGTGTTAAACACCTAACCCCAGACCCTTGGGAAAATTTTGTGGCTTCTCATAAGATAGGAGATGTGGTAGAAGGGGTGATAAAACGGATGGCCTCAACAGGGGTTATTGTTGAAGTTTTTCAAGGTATAGAAGGTTTTATTCCTTTTAAAGAACTTTCTGAAGAGTTTAAAGGAAAGAGTTCCTTTAAACTAGAAAAGATAGCTGAAAAATATAAAACAGGAGATCGGTTAAAAGGTAAAATAATGGTGTTAGACCCTGAAAACAGAAAACTCCATCTTTCTTGTTTGAAATATTTAGAAGACCTTGAAAAGCAAGAGTTAGAAACCTACAAAGAAGCCTTTCAAAAAGAAGGAACAGGGGTAAGGTTAGGGGATTTATTGGCTCAAAAATTAAAGAGAGCTTAAGGGGAGTTTTATGAGACGTCCTTGGTTGGTTTATGGACTGGCTTTTGTGGGTGGGTTGGTAGTTTTTTTGTTTGTGTTGAGTTTTATCCTTTCTTTTTTGATAAAGCTTAAGGATATAGATTTTGGGAAACCCCAGATAGGGGTTTTAGAAATAAAAGGGGTCATTGCAGATCCAGAGGAACTTCTTAGGGCTATAAAGTTTTTAAAAGAGAAGGAAAGTATAAGAGGGGTGGTGGTTCGTATAGACTCCCCAGGTGGTTCTGTAGGAGCTTCTCAAGAGATCTTTGAAGAGCTGAAAAAACTTAGGACCATAAAGCCTGTGGTAGTTTCTATGGGCAACATCGCAGCTTCTGGTGGTTTTTATGTGTCTCTTGGAGGCAACCAAACTTTTGCCCTTCCTGGGACCCTTACAGGAAGTATTGGGGTGGTGCTTCAGGTGCCTAACCTGGAAAAACTGTTAAAAAAGCTTGGGGTTGAGGCAGAGGTGATAAAAAGTGGAGAATATAAAGATACCGGGTCTTTTTACAGGCCATTAAGCCCTAAGGAAAAGGTTTATCTCCAGGAAAAAATAAAGATTATTCACGAGCAGTTTATAAAAGCTATAGCCAAAGAACGAAAGCTTCCTGAGGACAAGGTTAGAGAGTTAGCTGACGGAAGAATTTTTACCGGAGAAGAGGCCTTAAAGTTAGGTTTGATAGATAAACTTGGTAGTTTTTGGGATGCTGTAGAAGAAGTAAAAAGGCTTGCCCGAATAAAAGAAGCCAAACTGATTTATCTTCCTGAGAAAAAGGTTAGTTTTTGGAAGTTGTTAGAGGAGAAAGCCTCTGGATTAGCGGAGTCTTTTTATCTTAAACCCTGGTTTTTCCCTTATTAAAGGTGAAGACCATGAACCGAAGTGATCTGATAGAAAGTTTAAGCTTAAAGTTTTCAGATTTAGAATTGGAGAAAGAAGACTTAAAAATAATAGTTGAGCTTTTTTTTGAAACTCTAAAAGAAGAAATAAAAAAAGGTAATCGTATAGAGTTTAGGGATTTTGGAGTTTTTGAGCTAAAAAAAAATAAAGGACTTATTTTTAAAAATCCTAAAAACCAACAAAGCTATTATGTTAAAAATAAACTGAGGGTAATTTTTAAACTGGGAAAAGAGTTTAAAGAAAGGTTAAACCTTCCGTTTTTTGCGGCTTTAGACCTGGGAACTCAAACCTTTAGAATTTGTTTAGGAAAGAAAATACAAGATCAGACATATTTTTTGATAAGAAACCGAGAAAACGTAAGGCTTGGAGAAGGTTTGGTTAACCAGGAAATTACAGAAGAAGCTTTCAAAAAGGGGATTGAGACCCTGAGAAATTTTAAAGAGTTGATGGAAACCTATGAGGTAAAAGATTATAGGGCTGTAGGTACGGCAATTTTTAGAAAAGCTAAGAATGCTCAGGAGTTTTTAGCGGAAGCTAAGAAAATAGGTATAGACATAGAGGTGATTTCTCCAGAGGAAGAGGTTTTACTTTCTTTAAAAGGGGTGCTGTATGGATTACAATCTCAAGGGTTGGTTGACAAGAAATTCTTGGTGGTAGACATAGGGGGAGGTTCTACTGAGTTTGTTTTAAGTGAAAAAGGAACGCCTAAATGGATTAAAAGTTTAGACATAGGGGCGGTTTGGTTAAAGGACCTTTTTCAACTAAGGTATCCGGTAAATTCTAAGGTTTTTAAGTCTATCATGGAATATCTTTCGGATAAATTGGTTGATTTACCTAAGGAAGAGGTAGATTACGTAATTTTTACCGGAGGAACTGCGAGTCTTTTAGGGGCTCTGGATTTAAAGCTAAAGACTTATTCTCCTTATCCGTTAAACGGTCATAAAATTTCTAAGGATCGCATAGAAATGATAGTCAAAAAATTAGCCAATTCTGACCTTGAGAGGATTTCCAAGATAAAAGGGATGGAAAAAGGAAGGGAAGACATCGCCCTTCCAGGGGCTCTTATTTGCTGGTCTGTGTTAGAATATTTTAAAAAGGATTTTCTTATCTTAAGTGTATATGGAATTTTAGAGGGCGCTTTACTTTCTTTAATAGAGAGGTATAATTAGTAAAAATTTTTATCTCCTAAAGGGGTTCAGGTGTATGTTAGATATCTTATACGAAGCCTATACCTTTGATGACCTGCTTTTAGTACCTGAATATTCAGAAGTTTTACCTAAGGATGTAGACGTTTCTACCTACATTACTTCAAAAATAAAGCTAAATATCCCTCTTATTTCTGCGGCGATGGATACGGTTACTGAAAGTCGAATGGCAATAAGTATGGCTCGAGAGGGTGGCTTAGGGGTTATTCATCGTAACATGAGCCTTGATGAACAGGTAAGAGAAGTGGAAAAGGTGAAAAAATCAGAGAGCGGGATGATTTATGATCCTGTAACTGTTTCTCCGGATACTCCGATAAAAGAAGTTCTCAAACTGATGGAAGAGTTTAAGATTTCTGGTATTCCTGTGGTTGAGGGTCCAAGCAAAAAACTGGTGGGGATTATCACCAACAGAGATTTAAGGTTTGAAACCAACTTTGAGCGCCCGGTTAGAGAGTTGATGACAAAGGAAAATTTAGTTACTGCTAAACCAGGCATCAGCTTAGAAGAGGCGATTAAGATCTTACACGAGCATAGGATTGAAAAGCTTCTTATCGTAGATGATGATTTTTGTCTTAAGGGATTGATTACCATAAAAGATATAGAAAAACTTAAGAAATATCCTAATGCCTGTAAAGATGAACTTGGAAGGTTGAGGGTTGGAGCAGCTATAGGGGTTGGGGCTAATAGGTTAGAGCAAGCAGAAAGATTACTTAAGGCTGGAGCAGACGTTTTGTTTATTGATTCAGCTCATGGATATTCTAAGAATGTGATAGAGACCATTAAGGAAATAAAGTATCATTTCCCTGATTGTCAGTTGATAGCAGGTAATGTGGCTACTGCTGAAGGGGCTGAGGCTTTGATAAAGGCTGGGGCAGACGGGATAAAGGTAGGGATAGGGCCTGGTTCTATCTGTACTACCAGGATTGTAGCTGGAGTAGGGATCCCTCAACTTACTGCAATTCACAACTGTGCGGTAGTAGCAGAAAAATATGGTATATCTGTGATAGCTGATGGAGGTATTAGATTTTCAGGAGACATTGTTAAAGCGTTGGCTGCAGGTGCTCATGCAGTAATGATAGGTAATCTTTTTGCCGGAACAGAAGAAGCCCCAGGAGAAACAATTCTTTATGAAGGTAGAACTTATAAGGTCTACAGGGGAATGGGTTCTCTTTCTGCTATGGCTAAAAGAGGTGGAAGTGAACGTTATGGACAAGAAGGGGAAGATCTTTCTAAGCTTGTACCTGAAGGAATAGAAGGTAAGGTGCCTTATCGTGGTCCTGTTGCCAACATGATTTATCAATTAGTAGGTGGTATTCGTTCAGGTATGGGATACTGTGGATGTAGAACCATCGAAGAACTCAGGAAAAAGGCTAAATTTGTTAAGATAACCCCTGCAGGTTATAGAGAAAGCCATGTACACGATGTAACGATATTAAGAGAAGCTCCAAATTACTGGATAGGTAAATAGGTTTTTAATGCATTAAGAGAGGCAAACGATGCCTTTATATGAATGGGAGGGAAGGTCGGTTACCGGAGAAATAAGAAAGGGGGTTTTAGAAGCTGCCAATCCTCAACTGGTAGAGGTTTACCTAAGACGTCTCAACCTTACTCCGATAAAAATCACCGAAAAAAAACAAACTTCCCTTAGATTTTTTAAACTTAAATCCGTTTCTGATAAGGAATTAGCGGGGTTTACCAGACAGTTTGCAGTTGTCTTAGAGGCAGGACTCCCAATAGTAAAATGTCTTGAAATTTTGGCTGAACAGCAAAGAAATAGGTATTTTAAAGAGGTTATAAGAGATATTAAATATAAAGTAGAAACAGGAGTTGCCTTAAGTGAGGCAATGGCTCACTATCCTAAGATTTTTAACAATCTTTACATTCAGATGATAAGGTCTGGAGAATCAAGCGGTAATTTAGACATGATTTTACATCGTCTGGCTGATTATATAGAAAAGGTAGTGGGGATAAAAAGTAAAGTTAAACATGCAATGATTTATCCTTCTGTGGTGGTGGCAGTGACCATAATAGTGATCTCTGTTATCATGCTTTTTGTTATTCCTAAGTTTGCAGAGATTTATGAAAGTGCAGGCCAAGCTTTACCATGGCCTACTCAGATAGTTATTAACATCAGTAAAAACTTCGGGAAAATACTGATTTTTTTAATCCTTTTAGGAATAGGTTTAAGCTTGGGTATAAAAGTTTATAGGAGATCCGAGCAAGGAAGATATGTTACCGATAAGTTTTTATTAAAACTACCGTTATTAGGAGAGTTATTTTTGAAAGCGGCAGTTGCGAGAACTGCAAGAACTTTAGCTAACCTGGTAGGGGGTGGGGTTCAGCTGCTTCCTGCTCTTACGATAGCTGGTGAAACTTCAGGTAATAAAATTATAGAAAAGGCTATGGAAGAGGTAAGGATTAACGTTTCTGCAGGTCAGTCTATCGCAGACCCGATGATGGCAACCGGAGTTTTTCCTTTTTTTATGGTAGAAATGGTAAGGGTAGGCGAAATGTCGGGAAAACTTGAAGAAATGCTTAATAAAGTGGCAGGATTTTTTGAAGAGGAAGTAGATAGAATGGTAAACACCCTTTCTACCTTGATAGAACCTATTTTGATCGTGATTTTAGGTGTGATAGTAGGTGGTATTTTGGTAGCCCTTTATCTACCTATCTTTAAGCTTGGTGAAGTTATCGGTGGAATGCGGTAGTAGTTGTGTTAAGGGAGAAATATGTTCAGAGTTTATAAATCAGAAAATGGCATATTATTACCGGCTGAGTCTATTATTCCTCATACCTGGATCTGTCTTTTTAATCCTTTAGAAGAGGAGATGTCTTATTTAGAGAAAAAGTGTCATATTTTTCCGGAGTTTCTTAGATATCCTCTTGATGAAGAGGAAAGGCCAAGGATTGAAAAAGAGGAACAACAGGTTCTTATCATCTTACGGGTACCAGACATTATTTCCAAAGGAATTTTTGTAAGGTATGAAACCATACCTATAGGGATCATCTTGACAGACGATTATATCATCACAGTTTGTCTTAAAGACCATCCTATTTTTGAAGACTTTATCACCTTTGCCAATAAAAGTAAGACGTTTGACCTTAGAAATCCTGTGAATTTTTTGCTTAATTTTATGTTAAGTGCTACCTCTTTGTACATTAAACTTTTGAGAAACATAGACAAGGCCCTTGAAGAATATGAGGAGGAAATTTTTAAGGCTATAGAAAACGAAGAAATTATCAAGATGCTTAGCATAGAAAAAACTTTAACCTATTTTAACACCTCTCTGCAAGGCAACGATACAGTGCTTACTAAGATACAGAGCGGAAGATATGTAAGGTTAACTGAAGAAGACCAGGAGGTTTTAGAAGACCTTCAAATAGAAACCAGACAAGCTATAGAGATGACTAAAGTCTTTTTAAACATCGTTTCTGATACGATGGATGCCTATGCTTCTATCATAAACAACAACCTTAACCTTATCATGAAGTTTTTAGCCAGTATGGCTATCATCATTTCCATTCCTACTACCATCTACAGCATGTATGGAATGAATATACCCCTTCCTTTCCAAGAGCTTCCACCTTTTAAAGGTACCTCTTATGCCTTTCTGTTTGTGAATTTAATAACTCTTTTTATCATGTTTCTGTTATTTCTTTTTTTTAGAAAAAAGCGTTATCTCTAATAATATTATTTTGGATAAGGGAGATCAACCATGCAAATTGATACTCTTACCTTAGAAACTGAGAAAATCACGGTTAGAGACAAGACATTTAAAATAATAAGACCAGCCAAACTTGAAGAAATTTTTGAGGGTGATCCCTTTTTAGAGGTAGAGAAGTTTCCTCTTTGGTTTAAGGTATGGGAAGCAAGCTTAGTGTTGGCAGATTATGTGGCAGGGTTAAGTCCCTCTAAAAAAATTTTGGAGCTTGGGGCTGGGCTTGGGGTGGTTAGCCTGGTAGCTGCAGGTTTCGGGCATGAGGTGTTAGCCACAGATTATGATGAAGTCCCTTTAAAATTTTTAGAACTTTCTGCTAAAGAAAATGGCCTTTCTATAAGAACTCAGGTGTTAGACTGGAGAACAGTAAACCTTAAAGAAAAATTTGATGTGATATTAGGAGCTGAGATAGTTTTTCGAAAAAGCCTTTTTGACCCTCTTTTAGAACTTTTTAAAAATCTACTGGTAGACCAAGGGGAGGTAATTCTTGCTCATAGCGGCGATAGAAAAAGACTGTTAGTACCTTTTCTGTATAAAGCTCAAGAACATTTTGAGGTGTTAACCAGCATAAGAAAACTAAAAGAAAAAGAAGGTACCCAGGAGGTTATCCTAAATAAGCTTGTTTTTAAAAAGAATTAATGAAGGTTTCTCAGGCCTTTAGTCAAGGAAGAACACTTCTTTCTCAGATTGAAGACCCTGAGTATGCTACTTGGGAAGTTCTGTTAATCCTTTCTCATATTTTAAAGGTAAAACCTCTTTCAGTGTATCTTTATTTTGATGAGGAGATTTCAGAGGAAAAATTCTGGGAGATTCTCGAAGAGAGGTTAAAACGAAAGCCTTTAGCTTATATCCTTAAAGAGGCCTATTTTTGGGGTAGAAAATTTAAGGTAGAAGAGGGGGTGCTGATTCCACGGCAAGATACTGAAACTTTAGTTGAGGCTTTTCTTGATTTAAATATAGAACAAGGATGGGTTTTAGAGTTAGGGGTAGGGTCAGGGGTGATAGTGATTACCTTACTTTTAGAAAAGTCAGGACTAAAAGGTGTAGGGGTAGATATAAATCCCAAGGCTCTTGCCTTAACTGATAAAAACGCTCGGTTCTACCAGGTAGAAGAAAGGTTGTTTTTGTTAAGAGGAGATGGCTTAACTCCTTTTAAAAAATCTGGTTATTTTAATGTGATTTTTTCTAACCCGCCCTATCTCAGTTTAGAAGAATGGGAAAACCTGGAAGAGGAAGTCCGTGTTTTTGAACCTAAGGAGGCTTTGGTTGCAGGTCCAAAAGGAACAGAGTTTCACGAAAGGTTGATGCAAGAGGCTCCTTATTACCTAAAAAGGGGAGGTTTTTTAATTTTAGAAATAGGCTATAATCAGGGAGAAAAAGTTAGAGAGTTGGCTAAAAAACATAACTGGGAAGCTAAGTTTTATCGTGACTTAAGAGGATATGAGAGGGTAGTGGTGTTATGGAAAGAGTAAGCGAAAGAAGGTATGTGATAAAAGGTGGATACCCTTTAAAAGGGGTGGTAGAGGTTAGCGGAGCTAAAAATGCTGCCTTGCCTGCGATTGCTGCTACTTTGCTTGCACCAGGAGAGTATCGGTTAAAGAGGGTTCCTAAGGTAAGGGATGTTTTTTGCATGCTAAAGATTTTAGAGTTTTTAGGGGCTACCTGGTCTTTTGAAAAGGACGCACTTATAATAAATACCTCAGGTATAAACAAAACTTCAGTTCCTTATGAACTGGCTACTCAAATAAGGGCTTCGGTGTTGTTTTTGGGAGCCCTTTTAGGGGCTAAAGGAGAGGCTGAGGTCCCTCTTCCAGGAGGATGTGCTATCGGTAAAAGGCCGATAGACCTGCATTTAAAAGGAATGGAAAAATTAGGGGCAGAGATCTCTTTGTATCATGGAAACCTGAGGGTAAAGGCTTTAAACCTAAAGGGATGCGAGATAGTGCTTGATTTTCCCTCAGTAACTGCTACAGAAAATTTACTTATGGCAGCTTCTGTAGCAGAAGGAGAGACGGTTATTAAAAATGCAGCTAAAGAGCCAGAGGTTGTTTTTTTAGCTGAGGTTTTAAAAAGTATGGGAGCCCATATAAAAGGGGAGGGAGAGGATACCATATATGTGAAAGGTAAAAAAAAGTTAAAACCTGCACACATAGAAATTATCCCCGACCGGATAGAGGCTGGTACGTTTTTAGTCTTAGGAGGGCTTTTAGAAGAAAACGAGTTAGAGATAAAAAACGTAAACCTATCTTACTTAGAGGTTCCTGTTTCTAAGCTTCGAGAAATAGGGGTTTATGTAGAAAAAACAGGTAAAAGGTCTTGCTTGGTTAAAAGGGAGAAAAGTTTAAAGGCTACCAAAATAGTTACCGCCCCTTATCCTGGCTTCCCTACAGATTTGCAGCCTATTTTTACGGTGTTGTTAACCCAAGCTCAAGGCATGTCTTTGGTGGTAGAGAACCTTTTTGAAAACCGGTTTTTATACGTTTTTGAGTTAAACAGGATGGGAGCAAACATTAAGTTAGAGGACAGGACTGCGATTGTTAATGGTGTGACCCCTCTTTTTGGCTCCCCGGTAAAAGCAACAGACCTAAGAGCTGGGGCCGCTTTAGTTTTAGCAGGCCTTTGTGCTGAAAACACAACCACCGTGTATAACGTAGAGCTAATAGAGAGAGGGTATGAAAACTTTGTAGAAAAATTACAAGGATTAGGTGCAAAAATAGAAGTTGAAACCTTATGAATGTAATAACTTTGGATCAAATTTTAAATCAAAACCCTGCTGTGACCTTACTGAAAAGGGCTCTATCTACAGACCGTTTATCCCATGCCTATCTTTTTACCGGTCCTAAGGGAGTAGGAAAAGAAACTACAGCTTATGCCTTTGTTTTTCATCTTTTTTGTCAAAAAGACCCCCTTTCTCCCTGTGGAGTTTGTGTAGCCTGTAAGAAGATATCCAAGGAAACTCATCCTGATGTTTTGAAAATTAGTCCTGAAAAAAAAGAGATAAAAATAGACCAGATAAGGGAGATCATCAATTTTTTGAGATACCGTCCTATAGAGGCAAAGTATAAGGTGACTTTAATTCAGAATGCGGAAAGGATGAACCTTGAGGCAGCCAATGCTCTTCTAAAATCCTTAGAAGAACCTCCTTCTTATGGAATCTTTATTCTTATTACAGAAAATTTTACTCAGCTTTTACCGACGGTGGTTTCAAGGTCGCAAGTGGTCAGGTTTCATCCTTTACCCAAAACGACAGTTTATAGAGTTTTAACCGAACGGTATGGATTTGAAAAACAAGTTTCTCAGACATTAGCAGAGATTTCTCAAGGTAGCTTAGGAAGAGCGTTAACCATTGCAGAAAAAGGTTTTTTGGAAGAGCTTAACAGTTTTGTAAAGGCAGGGTTTTCTAACAGCCCATACCTAAGGTTTAGGGTAGCAGAAAGGTTTGCCAGCTTCAACTACCAAGATTTAGAAGTGATATTCTATTTGGTCTTAGTTTGGATATGGAGGTCTTATCTAAAAAGATTAATCGACTATCCTTATCCAGAAGCTTTTCCAGAAGAGATTTATCCTAAAGAGCCCTATCCAGCTTTTTCCTTAATTCAAGAAACCTTACAAGCCTTAGACCGCTACCTTAACCCAGAGCTGGTGTTTTACAGGTTGTTTTTAAGGATGTTTGGTTAAAGGTTTAATCCCCAAATATACTTGGTGGTGCATAAGGATGGGTGCCTTCTACCACCTCTACTCCGGCTTTTTCTTTGATGGCAGCAATTAGGTCGTCTTTTCTTTTGCAGAACTTCATGATACAGGTGCCTACATGTACAGCGTCTACCTTTTCGTTGAGGGCGTTTAATTGAATTTTTAAGAGCAATAAGCTACAGATTACCCTATTTTTGTTTCCTTCACAACCTCCACAGTCTACGATACCTACAATATGAGCACCCTCCTCTTGATATCTTGCAAACTCTCCTTCTTTTCTACTTAAAGCTACAAAACATTTGGCATCCCCTGGACACAGGTTTTGTTCAGAGATCATCTTACATTTTACTAAAACGATGTTTTTCATAGTCGCCCCCCTCCTTTATCATAGAAGCTAAAGTATATTGTTGATTAACATTATAAATATTATAAAATAAGATTTTAATTTTGTCAAATTTTTTAAGGTTTTTCTTCTAATTGTTCCATCGGTCTAAAAGCTTTTTTGCTTGCTCCACAGATTGGGCATTTCCAGTCTTCAGGCAGTTTCTCAAAAGGTGTACCTGGAGGGATTTTACCCTTTCGGTCCCCTTTAGAGGGATTGTAGATATAACCACAATTTGAAGTAGAACATACCCAACATCCTTCAAAGTTGTTCATAGTTTTTTCTCCTGTATAGGTTTGATTTTACTACTTAGAATAAATTATAAATTAAATATTTTTCTTTTAAAGTAATAAGAGGAAAGGTTAACTTTACAAAACCAGAAAATATGTTATATTTTATACAAAAGGTATGTGGAACAATTCCGGGGTCGTCTAACTGGCAGGACATGGGACTTTGGCTCCCAGAATCGTGGTTCGAATCCACGCCCCGGAATTTTTTAAATTTTTTTTTGGAGGAGTGGCCGAGAGGTCGAAGGCGCTCGCCTGCTAAGCGAGTGTACGGGCTAAAACCCGTACCGCGGGTTCGAATCCCGCCTCCTCCGTTTCTGGGGAGGAAAATTCTTTATATAAATTCTCTGCCGGCGTAGCTCAATCGGCAGAGCATGGGATTTGTAATCCCAGGGTTGAGGGTTCAAGTCCCTCCGCCGGCTTTTAACTTTTTAGTTCTTCAGATTTCTATAATAGTTTTTTATTTCCTGCCACTTATCCCAGATTTGCCCAGACCTTACAAGTTCTTTGGCCTTTTCTACACCTGATCTTATGTCTATTGCTTTTTCACAAAGATAAAGTGCTGCCCCTAAATTTAAAAGAAACATGTCTTTTACAGGACCTTCAAGCTGATTTTTAAAGAGTTTTTCTAATATTTCAAGGCTATGTTGTGGACTTTTAACCTGTAATTCTTCTAAGTTCTCACATCTTTCAAAACCCAGATCTTCGGGGTCTAAAAAGTAGGTGGTAATCCTTTCGTCTCTTAGTTCTGAAATCTTGGTTGAACCGGTGATGGTAACCTCGTCAAACCCTTCTTCTCCAAAGACCACAAGTGCTCGTTTTACCTTTAAGGCGTCAAGCACATAAGCTATTTTTTCGGTCATCACGTAACTGTAAACCCCCATCAGCTGATGGGTGGGAGAGGCAGGGTTTAAGAGCGGTCCTAAAAGGTTAAAGATGGTTCTACCAAGTTTTTGGCGGATGGGGATGACTTTTTTAAAGGCTGGGTGGTATAAGGGAGCAAACAGGAAAGTAAATTTCAGGTCTGTTAAAGCTTGGGCTGAGGCTTCAGGGGATAGGTCAAGGGGAATCCCTGAGGCCTCAAGAAGGTCAGCACTTCCTGATTGACTGGAAACAGAGCGGTTCCCATGCTTGGCTACATACACTCCCTCTACCGAGGAAAGGGCGATGGCTACAGCCGTAGAAAAGTTAAAACTATTTTTAGCATCCCCTCCTGTTCCACAGGTGTCTACCAAAATGGCTCCTTCAGGGGGATTAAACGGAAGTTTAGTCATCACTTCTCTATAAGCTAAAGCCGCTCCGGTAATCTCTTGCCAGGTTTCTCCCTTTTGTCTTAAGAGTTCTAAAAAAAGTTCTACCTCTTCGGGAGAGAAGTCGTCTGTAGCTAACGATTTAAAGATATGATAAGCCTCTTCTTGGGTAAGATGTTGATTTTGTTTAAGTTTTATAATCCCTTCTTTAAGGGTCATTTTATCCTCCTAAATCCATCTTATCTATCAGAAGGCTTGGACTACCCACACTTCCATAAAAACGAAGGTCTTGGCCTACAGCCACCACTTTTTTAAACATCTCAAAAATGTTTCCTGAAAGAGCCATCTCACTTAAAACCTTAACCGGCTCTCCGTTTTTATAATAAACCCCAGAAACTCCTACCGAAAACTCACCAGAGATGGGGTCTGCCGTATGACTTCCCAAAAGTTCTAACACCTCAAATACCTCAGAAGAAAATCTAAGCAGCTCTTCTTTAGTATAAGGTCCTCCTTTAAAGTAAAGGTTGGTTGAACTTACTTTAGGACTACTTTTAAAATCATCCCTTCGTGCATTTCCTGAGGTAAAGTGCCCCAATCCAAGATTTTCAGCCTGTTTTTTCCAGTAGGTATCAAAAAGATAACCTTTTATTACTCCCCTTTCTAAAAGGGTTTTTGTGGTTTGTGGGGCACCTTCGTCGTCAAAAGGTCGGCTTTCGATAAGCCCTTCGGTTAACCCGTCATCTATCAGGGTAAGGTTTTCAGAAAAGAACTTATCTCCTAACTTATCTTTTAGAAAAGATCTGCCTTTTATAACTTCTTCTCCTAAAAAGGAGAACTCCAAGACCTCTAACAGGTCTACAGCCATAAAAGGGGGGAAAAGCACCGGAATTTTTAGGTTAACTCCCTTGTGGCTTTGACTTAAGAGTGAACCTCGAACACAGGCCTCTTTTACCCTTTGTTTTAATTCTTCTTTGTCTAACCTTCTTCCTTCATACCATTCATAAGAAGAGGCTTCTTTTTCTCTATCCCCTGCTATCACTGAAATTAAAAAGGTATAAAAAGGCTCTTCCCAGACCAGTAAAATCCCTTTTCTTAAAAGGGCGATTTTATGTTTCCCCCAGGAAAGTTTGATTTTTTCTACTTTTTTGATTCGGTCAAAGCTTAAGGCTGTTTCTTCAAGCTCCTCTAAAAAGGCTTTAAAGTCCTCATCTGGGATCGAAACTTTAGGAGAAAACACCTTAGAAGGAACCTCTTCTGGAAAAGAAGCAGGCATTCCTTTGTCTGAAAGGACTTTGGCTTTATTTACCGCAAGCTCAACGTTAGTTTCATCTAAAGAGGTGGTATAAGAAAGCCCAGCTCTTCCGTTTGGATTTAAATATCTAACCGTAAGGCTTTCGTCTCGGTATTCCTCTTCTAAGAAGATTTTTCCCTCTTTTTTTTCTAAGGATTTACCTTTTTCTTTTTCTATCCAAAACTCAAGACCGGGATCCTTATCAACAAATTTTATAAGGGCCTCTATATCCATGGTCTTCTTACAGATTAGATAAAATTTGTTTTCCTGCAAAGATTGAAGCATCCCCTAAGTATTCTTCGATCCTTAAAAGCTGGTTAAACTTTGCCACTCTTTCTCCTCTGGCAGGAGCACCAGTCTTAATAAGACCGGTGTTAAGAGCTACCGCAAGGTCTGCGATAAAGGTATCTTCTGTTTCTCCTGACCTGTGAGATATCATACAATTCCATTTATGTTTGTAGGCAAGTTCAACTGCCTCTATGGTTTCTGTAAGGGTTCCTATCTGATTAAGTTTTATAAGAACCGCGTTAGCCATCTTGTTTTCTATACCCCATTTTATCTTTTTAGGGTTGGTCACAAAGATGTCGTCTCCTACTATTTGAACTTTATTCCCTATTCTTTGGGTAATTAATTTAAATCCTTCTGGGTCTTCTTCAGATAAAGGATCTTCGATCGATATGATAGGATAGTTGTTTACCAATCTTTCATAATATTCTACCATTTCTTCTGTAGACAGTTTTTTGTCGATACCTTTTAGGAAGTAAACCCCGTCTTGATAAAGCTCAGAGGCAGCCACATCCATCGCTAAGGCTACATCTTCTCCTGGAGTATATCCGGCTTTTTCTATAGCTTTTATGAGATACTCCAAAGCTTCTTCAGGAAGTCTTATCTGAGGGGCAAAACCTCCTTCATCTCCGATGGAGGTGCTTAAACCTTCCTGTTTAAGGATACTTTTTAAGGCATGGTAAACCTCAGCGCCCATCCTTAGAGCTTCGGCAAAGGATTTTGCCCCCCAAGGAGCTATCATGAACTCTTGAAAATCTAAAGGGTTGTCTGCATGGACCCCTCCGTTTATGACGTTCATAAAAGGTACAGGTAAGGTGCGGGCTCTTATCCCTCCGATATAAGCAAAAAGAGGCATTCCTAATTCCTCTGCAGTAGCCCTGGCACAGGCTAAAGAAACCCCTAAGATAGCGTTAGCGCCTAAGTTAGATTTGTTTTCTGTTCCATCAAGTTCACAAAGCAGTTTGTCTATTTCTGTTTGCCTTCCTGAGTCTAATCCTTCTAACTGAGGGGCGATGATTTCGTTTACGTTGAAAACCGCCTTTTGCACACCTTTCCCAAAAAATCTTTCTTTCTCTCCATCTCTAAGCTCAAGAGCTTCATACTTTCCGGTAGAAGCCCCAGAGGGAACGGCAGCTCTTCCATAAAAACCACTGTCTAACCATACTTCTACCTCTAAAGTGGGATTACCTCTGGAATCAAGAATTTCTCTTGCTCTTATGGTTGCTATTTTACCCATGAAGGCCCTCCTAATGTTTTTTGTCCAAGAAAGCTTTAATTTCTTCCCAGTAAACAGGTTTTGTCCCTACTTTACCTACTACGATGCCTGCGGCTATGTTAGCCAGTTCTAAGGCTTTTTCTAACGGGACTCCTGCGGCATAAAAAGCGGTTAAAGAGGAAATCATCGTATCTCCCGCCCCAGACACATCATAAACTTCTTTAGCCTGGGCAGGAAGATGAAGCCCACCCTTTTCTGGGTGTACCAGAAATACCCCATCTTTACCTAAGGTGATCACCAAAAAGTCTAACCCAAACTTTTGTATCAAGGCCCTCCCAGATTGTTCCAAGTCGTTTGTAGAAAGGTTTTCTTTAAGGGCTGTTTCTTTAAATTCCTTAAGGTTAGGAGTGATAGTTGTGGCCTTTTGGTATTTCTCCCAGTTGATACTCTTTGGGTCAACCAAAACCGCTTTACCTGCTTTTCTGGCTTCTTCTATCAGCTCCTTACAAAAATCTTCTTCCTTTAGAACACCTTTGGCATAATCTGAGAGGATCACCGCATCTGTCTCTGGTAAAACCTTTTGATAGGTAGCTTTTAAAACTTCCATAGTTTCCTGGTCTAAAGGGTCTCTTTTTTCAAAATCGACCCTTAGAAGCTGTTGCGACTGGGCTATAATTCTCGTTTTAACAGTGGTAGGTCTTTTAGGGTCTTCAACTATCCCTTGAATTCCTATCCCTTGTTTTACAGCTAACTCTTTTAAGGTTTCTCCCTTATCGTCCTTTCCTACTACCCCCATCAGCTCTACCTGAACTTTAAGTCCTCTTAAGTTAGCAGCAACGTTAGCTGCACCTCCTAAGGTATAATAAGTAGAACTCAGGTCAAAAACAGGCACTGGAGCTTCCGGAGAGATACGGTTTACTTCACCTAAAAAGTAACAGTCCAAAATCAAGTCTCCTACCACGATAACCTTAACTTTCTCAAGCCTTTCTTCTAAGGTTTTTATAAACTTTCTGTTAAAGGTTTCTTCTTTTCTCATGGTTTAAATAATAATCTTTATCTTTATTTTCTCTTTTGAGATTTTTCTGGAGCCTTTTCGACAGGTTTTTCAGAGGGGGTTTTAATCAAAGGCAATCCTGCCATTTCTCGTATTCTATTTTCTATTTCTAAGGCAAGTTGTTTGTTTTCTTTTAGTAATTTTCTTACGTTTTCTTTGCCTTGCCCAAGTCTTTCTCCCTGATAAGAGAACCAGGAACCGCTTTTTTCGATTACTTCCATCTCTACCCCAAGGTCAACCAGCTCAGCCTCCTTAGAGATACCTTCTCCAAAATAGATGTCAAATTCCACCTCTTTAAAAGGAGGGGCCAATTTGTTTTTTACCACTTTTACTTTTACCCTGTGTCCTAATGGTTCTTGTCCTTCTTTTATGGAGGCGATTTTCTTTATCTCAAGTCTTAACGAAGCAAAAAACTTAAGGGCCATACCTCCAGGGGTGGTTTCTGGGGGACCTCCGTAGCTGAAAGTCCCTATCTTCATTCTAGTTTGGTTAATAAAAACTACAGCGGTGTTGCTTTTAGAGATGGCAGAGGTAAGTTTTCTCATGGCTTTAGACATAAGACGAGCCTGCAGCCCCACTTGTTGGTCCTCCATTTCGCCTTCTATCTCAGCCTTAGGTACAAGGGCTGCAACTGAGTCTATCACTATGATATCTACCGCCCCACTTCTTGCTAATACCTCTGCTATCTCTAAGGCTTGCTCTCCTGTGTCTGGTTGGGACACAAGAAGGTCTTCGATGTTAACCCCTAACTTTTGGGCGTAGTTTAGGTCTAAGGCATGCTCAGCGTCGATAAAAGCAGCTACTCCCCCCTGTTTTTGAGCCTCGGCTACCATGTGAAGGGCTAAGGTAGTTTTACCTGAAGCCTCAGCCCCGTAGATCTCTGTTATCCTTCCTCTGGGGATGCCTCCTATACCTGTAGCAATATCAAGACTGAGGGACCCGGTAGGAATTGCAGAAACTTCTATTTTTTGAGTCCCTTCTCCGAGTTTCATGATAGAACCTTTACCAAACATCTTCTCTATTTGAGAAATAGCAGCCTCTACCGCTTTTTTCTTTTCTGAAACATCCATAAAAATAACCTCCCAGTTATTTGCTTTTTTTTATCATACCATAAAAATTTTTTTTAAAAAAGATATGAATTTTAGCCTCAAAATCTTCAAATTTTTAAGCTTTAATTTTACAATTTTTCTCATGGAGTTTTATCAAAAAACCGCAGAAGAGATTTTAGAAGTTTTAAACACCGGTCCAACAGGTCTTTCAGAAAGAGAGGCTACCCAAAGGCTTGCGATTTATGGAAAAAACGTTTTGGAAAAGAAAAAGAAAAGCTCTCCTTTAACTTTATTTTTGAGTCAATTTAAAGATTTTCTTGTTTTTATTCTTGTGGTAGCTGCCCTTATTTCTGGTTTTTTAGGAGAGCTGATAGATACAGTTACCATAACTGTTATTCTTCTAATAAACGGTCTTATCGGTTTTATCCAGACGTATAGAGCAGAAAAGGCAATGGAAGCCCTTTCAAAGATGCTTTCTCTTTATGCAGTAGTTATAAGAGACGGGAAGATTAAAAAAATCCCGGCTGAGGAACTTGTTCCAGGGGATATAGTTTTGATCGAGGCAGGAGAGGTTATCCCAGCAGACTTAAGGCTTTTAGAGGCCTATCAACTTAAGGTTGACGAATCTTTACTTACCGGTGAATCTGTTCCTGTTTCAAAACAGGTTGAACCAATTTCAGGAGAAAAATTGCCTGTATCTGAACAGAAAAACATGGTTTTTAAAGGAACTTTTGTCACCAACGGAAGGGGAAAGGGAGTGGTAGTTGCCACAGGAATGAATACTGAGCTTGGAAAAATTGCAAAAATGGTCCAACAGGAAGACACTAAGACCCCGCTTCAGAAAAGGCTTACTGATTTTGGAAAAAAACTTGGTGTAGCCATTCTTTTTATTTGTTTGCTTATTTTTATTCTTGGGGTTTTAAGGGATGAAGAACCCTTAAGGATGATTCTTACCTCGGTTGCTTTGGCTGTGGCTGCTGTTCCTGAGGCCTTGCCAGCAGTGGTGACCATCACCCTTGCTCTTGGTGCCAAAAAAATGGTTGCTCTAAATGCTCTTGTAAGAAATTTGCCTGCAGTAGAAACCTTAGGTTCGGTAACCTTTATCTGTACAGATAAAACCGGCACTTTAACCCAAAATAAAATGACAGTAAGAGAGGTTTTTTCGTTTGAAAAACAGACCAACTATCTTTTTTTATGTATGGCTTTAAATAACGATATCAGGCTTACAGAGGAAGGTAACCCTACCGGAGACCCTACAGAGATTGCCCTTTATGAATATGCGAAAGAGAACCATTTTGAAAAAGTCGAGCTTCAGAAAAAATTCCCTCGTGTGTTTGAAATTCCGTTTGACCCAAAAAGAAAGGCTATGACCACGGTTCATAAAAAAGAAAATGGATATATTGTTTTTACCAAAGGCAGTTTAGAAACCATCCTTGAAAAGTCAGCTTTTATTCTGCTTGAGGACAAGATAGTTCCTCTTACAGAAGAAATAAAGAAAGAGATCTCTGACAAGGCTTTAGAGTTTGCTAAAAAAGGTATGAGAGTGTTAGCCTTTTCATATAAGGAAATCCCTGAGTTTTTTGAAACCGAAACTATGGAAAGCAAGCTTATTTTTCTTGGATTTTGTGGAATGATTGATCCACCGAGAAAGGAAGTAAAGGAGGCTATAGCTCTCTGTAAGTCTGCAGGAATAAAGGTGGTGATGATCACAGGAGACCACCCTGTAACTGCCTGGGCTATCGCTAAGGACCTTTCAATCGTTGAAAAAGATGATCCTTTAGATAGTGCGCTGATTACAGGGAAAGAATTAGAGGAGATGTCTTTAGAAGATTTTGAAAAAAGGGTAGAGAAGATAAAGGTTTATGCAAGGACTTCTCCTGAACAAAAGTTAAAGATTGTAAAGGCATTGCAGGAAAAAGGGCAGTTTGTGGCCATGACAGGAGATGGAGTAAACGATGCCCCAGCCTTGAAAAAGGCAGACATAGGGGTTTCCATGGGAAGTGGCACAGAAGTAGCTAAAGAGGCAAGTGATTTGATACTTCTTGATGATAACTTTGCCACCATTACCCAAGCGGTAAAAGAGGGAAGAAGGATCTATGATAACATAAGAAAGTTTGTAAAATACACCATGACCAGCAACTCTGGAGAAATCTGGACAGTAGCCTTAGCTCCCTTTTTAGGTCTTCCTTTACCTCTTTTACCGGTTCATATACTTTGGATAAACCTGATTACAGATGGCCTTCCAGGGATAGCTTTATCAGGAGAAAGAGAAGAAAAAGACATAATGCAAAGACCTCCCAGACATCCTAAAGAAAGCCTTTTTGCCCATGGACTTGGAATCCATATAGTCTGGGTGGGATGGTTGATGGGAGTAGTTTGTCTTTTGGTTCAAGGTTTAGCCATAAAATACAACCTTCACTGGCAAACCATGGTGTTTTCTGTCTTGTGCTTAAGTCAGTTGGGACATGCTCTTGCGATAAGGTCTGAAAAGGAGTCTATTTTTAAGATAGGGTTGTTTTCTAATAAGCCGCTTTTTTATACCATAGTTTTTAGCGTGGTTTTACAACTGGGTATCATCTACTGTCCGCTCTTTAATAAACTTTTCCACACCCAACCTCTGTCCTTAAGAGAGTTAATCATTACCTTTGTAGCATCATCTATAGTGTTTATAGCTGTAGAAATAGAAAAGCTTATAAAAAGGCGATATAAAGGGATCAGTACCAAATTTAAGGCTTAAACCATTTAAAATTTTTTACTTTAGCCTTTAAGGAATGGTTTCTAAAGAAGAAAACCTTGGTTCATGTAATGGAATTAAAATGTCTACCGTATTTTTAAATTTTACCATCTGATCATAGGCTAAATAAGGGTCTATGTTAGTGCCAGGAGGGATAACCTCCATTCCCATGGCTTTTATTTTACTGGGAGGTTCAAAATTTTCCTGAATTACACAAAATCCGGTTATTCCTACAAGCCCTTTTTCTGTGTTGATAAGAACGCTCATTCCTCCTTTAGTATGTGCAGGGGTGTGCACCATGGTAATTCCAGGGGCTACCTCAAACACCTCTTCTTTTATATGCACCATCTGCCCTGCCTGGTCTAAATCTTCTATAAACTCAACCATGTATCTAAAGTCTAAAGGATGGGGATTGTAGGCAGATTGAAACTCTAACTCATGGGCATAAAAGGTTGCATTGACACATTTGAAATCGTTTTCACAATGGTCGTTATGAAGATGGGTATGAATTACTATGTCTATATCTTTAGGAGAAAGTCCCCATTTAGCAAGCCCTTCTTCAAATTTATAGATCTTTCCACCGATAGCCTGTTCTCTAAAATCAGATTGTATTACCTCAAGAAGACCTGTATCTATAAGGATAACTTTGTCTGAACCCTCGATCAGCCAACAATAGATTGGGATTACATATTCCTTTCCATAATCGTGTTGATAGGTCATCATTCCTTTATCAAAAACTTTGGTTCCAACCACGATAGGATGAATTTTATAAAACGGACCTTTTTTCATGATTTACTCCTTGTCTTTGGGGGTGTTATATAATCAGATATTAATTATATGTCAGGTTGAAAAATGAGAAAAGGGGTTTAATATTTAAACTATGAGTATAAACAAAGTTATTTTGATAGGAAGGTTAGGGGCCGATCCAGAGATTAGGTATACGGTTGATGGTAAACCTGTGGTCAGCTTTAGATTAGCTACCAATGAGGTAATCGTAAGGAACGGAGAGAAAGAGGTTCTTACTGAATGGCATAGGGTGGTTGCTTTTGGTCGGTTGGCAGAGATCTGTGGAGAATATCTAAGTAAAGGTTCTCAGGTCTACATAGAAGGTAAACTTAGAACACGCAAGTTTGAAGATAAACAGGGTATGCAAAGATATGTTACAGAAATAGTCGCTCAAAACATGCAAATTTTAGATAAAAAGTCTTCAACCTCTAATGATTCTGCTAAATCCTATCATGTGGAAACCTCCCCCAAAATCTCTAAAAAATCTGTCGATTTAGAAGTTGAGGCTTTAGAAGAACCTTTGATCGATGAAGATGATATTCCTTTTTAGGTTTTACTGTAATAAAACTTTTTTCGTAGAAGGGTCTATCGGTTGTTTTTCTTCTCTTTTGGGTAGTTCTTTTTCAGTTTGATCTGAATTTTCTAAATTCTCTGGTTGTTTAAACTGAGTTTCAGTCTCTAAGCTATCTAGTTCAAACATCTGTCTTATTATACCTATAGCCTTGCTTCCTTTTTCGTGATGGTCTTTTTTGATAAATTTGATAGGATAGTAAATGATTTTTTGGACCAAAGATTGGGTTAAAACTTCTAAGTGTTGTTTTTCTTCCTCCGAGAGGTTTTTAAGTTTTTTTAGGGTTTTTGCCAGTTCGTTTTTTCTTAGTTGTTCCATTTTTTCACTGAGAGCTTTGATAGTAGGATGCAACTCCATTTGTTTAAGCCATTTTTTAAACTTAAAAACCTCTTCTTCGATGATAACCTTTGCCCTTAAGGCTTCTTTTTTACGTTCTTGGAAGTTTTCCTCTACCACCTCTTTTAGGTCATCTATGTTGTAGACATAGACGTTTTCCAACTGATTAACCTCAGGTTCTACATCTCTTGGAACAGCTATGTCTATGATAAAAAGGGGTCGGAACTTTCTGAGTTTTAAGATAGAGGCAACCATCTTTTTAGTAATTACAAAAGAGGGGGCACCTGTAGAGGAAATAACCACATCTGCCTTGGTAAGTACATAAGGCAGTTCTTCCAAACTGTAAGCCTCTCCTTTAAACCGGTCAGCAAGCTCAACAGCCTTAGAAATAGTTCGGTTGGCGATCAAAACTTTTTTAATCCCGGCTGAGATAAAATGCATACAGGCAAGTTCTGCCATCTCTCCTGCACCTACCAGTAACACCACCTTTTGTTTGAGGCTTCCGAGGATTTTTTTGGCAAGTTCACAGGCAGCATAGCTTATAGAGACAGCGCCTCCTCCGATGCCGGTTTCAGTCCTAACCCTTTTGGCAACAAAAAAACATCTGTGCAAAAGACGATTGAGCACAATCCCTGAAGTTTTATAAAAAAGTGCTTTTTGATACGCTTCTTTTACCTGTCCTAAAATTTGAGGTTCTCCTAAAACAAGAGAATCAAGACCACAGGCTACCTCAAAAAGATGCTTTACCGCCTCGTCGTTTTCTAACTGATAAAAGTACTTTTTAAGCTCATTTTGTGTGACCTTTACCTCTTTTTCAAAAAAAGAAAACAGTTCAGATAAGAAAAAGTCTTTTTGAGATTTTTCTAACACAAAGCAAAACTCGACCCTGTTACAGGTAGAAAGAAAATAGGCTTCTTTAAAGCTTAATCCCTCGTTTTTTAGCTTTTCAAGGGGAAAGACTGAGCTATCTTTAAAAGAAAGTTTTTCCCTTATTTCTACCGGGGCGGTTTTATGGTTTAGTCCTACGAGAAGGATGGTAATCTCAAGGTCAAGACCCATAAGTATGAAACCCCTTGGTAAATAAGTTTATCACAAAGAAGCTTAAAAACCAAATCCCGAACCCTAAAATAAACATCTTAGCAGACCTTTTTCCTCTCCAGCCTATGACTACCCTTTGATGGATAAGCACCGCATAAAGCAACCACAACACCAGAGAAAACACTTCCTTTGGAGACCATCTCCAGTAGTCCCCAAAAACAAAGTTGCTCCATACAGCCCCGGTGATTATCGAGATAGAAAGAAAAAGAAACCCAAGATAAAGGGAGATTTCACTTGCCCGGTCTAAATACTCTAAAGGAGGAAGTTTTTTATAAAAAAGACCTAAAGATTTTTTTTTAATTTCTCGTTCTTGCAAAATATACATGATCGAAGTGGTGAGACCAAAGAGTAAAAAGGCATGGGAGATTAAGCCAGAAATTCCATGTATAGGAAACCAAAGGTTATAAAAATAAGGGGAAAAGGGGGAAACTTTACCAGAGGATAAAAAAAAGCTTAAAAGAAGACAGCCAATTACCCAGGGGAGGATAAAAAAACCTACAGTATAAAGTTTTACCTGGCTTAAAAAAGAAAAGCCGAAATAAACTAAAACAAGGCTCCAAGCTAAGAAGTTTAAAACTTCTTTAAAGGTTAAGACCTTTAAAATCGCTATCTCGTAAGCTTTTATCCCCCAAAATACGGTGTGTAAAAAAAAACCTAAACCCAAGACGATTTGGGCGTATTTTAACGCCTCTTTCTTAAGGGTTTTAAAATAAAAATAAAAACCTATCCAGGAAATAAAGTAAACCAAAAAATACAGGTCAAAAAGTAGGTCACCCATTAAACGGCATTACTTTTTTTTAGCGATATAGATAGAACAAGGAGCAAAGTTAACCACTTTAGCAGCAGTAGAACCAAGGGTATATCTGATGATGTCAGGTCTTACCCCTCTTGCTCCCATTATCAAAAGGTCAGGTTCTTCTTGTTCTACAAAGTTTAAGATAGCCTCAGCTATGGAAAAATCAACCAATACTTCCTGTCTTACTTTATAACCGTCTTTTACCTCTTTAGCTACCTCTTCTAGCAAAGCTTTAGCCTTTTCTACAGCTTTGGCCTCTTCTTCCTTAGACATTTCTTCTCTTTTTCTTACCACGTTTAAAAGAATAATTTCATCTATGGTCTCTTTTAGAAAAGTAAGAGCCATCCTTAATCCTTCCTTAGCGTCGGCTGAACCGTCGTAAGCTACCACTATTTTCATAATTACCTCCTCTTTAGGATAGGATTTTTATTATTTTAGCACGAGAAACTATTTTAATCAAATTTAAAAATAGGGTTTTTATTATTTTAGCACGAAAAACTATTTTAATCAAACTTAAAGCTTTATTTAGCAAAACTTTTCCTAAATCTTAAGGCTGATAAAAGAAAGATTACCCCTCCTACGGCTGAAATCCCTAAGATGTCTTTCCAGAGATACTCTATCCCAACCCCTTTAAGTAAAACCCCGTAGCCAAACTCTAAATAATACCTCATCGGAGAAAAAAGGCTTAGAGACCTGATCACAGGGTGCATAGCTTCTGGGGGAGTCCAGGCTCCTGAAATCATAAGCATCGGTACGAGAATCACTATGATTACCATCATCGCCTGAGAGAGGTTGTTTACTATCGTTGCGATGGCTATCCCAAGGGAAGACATGGCAAACACATAAAGACAGGTGACCGCAACAAATAGAACGATACTTCCTTTTATCGGGACCTTAAAAACGCCTTTTACCATGATAAATAGACTAAACAAGGATAAAACACCGATTACGACTACCGTAGGAATAATCTTGGCTAAAAAAACCTCCCAGGTTTTTACAGGGGTTATCAAAAGTTGTTCGATGGTCCCATATTCTTTTTCTCTTATCAAAGCTGAGGCACTGATAAGAAGGGAAACCATCGTTGTCATGTTAAAAAGTTCAAGGAGACTCATAAACCAGGTACTAAGATGGTTAGGATTAAAAAAGCTGCGGAGTTTTGCTTCTACCTGAGGTATCCTTAAGGTTTTCTGATAGACCGAAAAGTCTAAGATCTCTAAAGAATATTCATGAGCGATGGTTGATACATAAGAAATAGCCATGGTAGAAGTCATCGACATGGTGCCGTCGATGATAACCTGGATTTTTCCCTTTTTTTGCTTGACATCAGTCTCAAACTCAGGAGGTATGACTATGGCCATAGAGGCTTTACCTTTATCCAGCCATTCTACTACCTCTTTGTCAGAGTTAACATACGCTACTATCCTGAAATGGGGAGGTCTTATCTTAGATAAGAATTCTCTACTTTCAGGACTTTTGCTTTGGTCTAATACGATGGTTGCAAAGTTTCTTACCTCAAGCGTTATCCCTTTACCCCCTGTATAAACCACCCCAGTAAAGGCATAGACTAAAACGATTAACAAAATCCTGTCTCTGAAAAGCTGAAGAAATTCTTTTTTGATTAACGTTATAAGCCTCATAAAGATTATCCTAAAGTTTTTTCTTAAAGTTTAAGATGGTAGCCAGATAGACCACAGAAGCATACAAAAAAAGGCTTAATATATTTGGTATAAAATAATGAAAAGGCAGTCCCTTTAGATAGATTCCTCTTACGATGTCTAAAAAATAGGTTGCAGGAATCACCCTGCTAACAAGTTTTCCGCTAAACTCCATACTACTCACAGGATAAAGAAATCCTGAATAAAGATAGGTAGGAATTACGGTGGTGATAAAGGCAAGAAGCATAGCGGTGATTTGGGTTTTGGTAATGGTAGAGATAAAAAGTCCAAGACCAACGGTGCAAAAAAGATAGAGGATACTTGCTAAGGAAAGTACGATAAAGTTTCCGATAAACTTGGTTTGGAAGATAAAAACCGTGATGGCAAAAAGTATCAAGTAGGTAAGAAAACAAACGAAAACATAAGGGATAGCTTTTCCAAAGATAATCTCCCATCTTTTAGCAGGAGAGGTGTAATAGTTAAAAATACTTCCAAATTCCTTTTCTCTTACCACTACCAAGCAACTGAGAAGCACAGGATAAAAACAAAGGGTGGTTACCAACATCCCTGGCATGATAAAGTTTTTGCTCTCAAGGGCAGGGTTATACCAGGCTCTTATCTCTAACTCTATGGGAAATTTTAAGGAGTTCTGGTTTCCAAGGAGTTTTTGGTTAAAAAGGGTGTTTATGGTACTGATATAACCTTTTACTACCTCTGCTCTACTTGGATAGGTGCCGTCGATAAGCACCTGTACCTCGGTTTTTTCTTTTTTATAAAGTTTTTGTGAGAAATCAGGTGGTATGATTACTACCGCTCTTACCTTAGCAGAGTTTAGCAGGCCTTCAGCTTCTTTATAGTTGTTTACCAGGGTATAAAGCTTGAAGTACTCAGAGTTCACGAAACTATCTATGTAGTCCCTGCTTAGTTTACTGCGATCATAGTCAAGAAAGGCCACAGGGAGTCCTTTTACATCCAGGTTTAACCCATATCCTAATAAAAACATCACTATCACAGGGACTACAAACACAAAGGTAAGGTATAGTTTGTCTTTTATAAGCTCGGTAAATTCCTTTTTGGTTATTCCTATCAGTCTTTTTAACATCGCTTCTATGGGTTTTCTTTTAGGTCTTTTAAGATAAAGTCTACAAAAGCCTCTTGTAAAGGAGGGAGAGTAATTTCAATCGTATATTCTTCAATACCTTTTGTTTTTAAAATCTCGGAAATCTTTGGTTGATCTTTCTCAGGAGTAAAAGTTCTTAAAAAAAGTTTGTTTCCGTAAAAATAAAGGTTAGGAAAATTGTTTTTTAACAGGGTATAGGCTTCTTTAAACCTTGGGGTTTTTATTTTTAGGAGTTTACCAGCGAGGGTTTCAGAGGTGATTTTTAGTTCTTCAGGGGTGCCAACTGCAATAAGCCTTCCCCGGTTCATAAGACCTATCCTGTCGCAGTTTTCTGCTTCATCCATATAATGGGTAGAAACGATAACAGTTATGCCTTTTTCTCTTGAAAGATAGTAGATAATCTCCCAGAAAGACCTTCTTGCTACAGGGTCTACTCCAGAGGTTGGTTCATCTAAAAACACGATCAAAGGGTTATGCAAGATGGCACACATAAGGGCAACCCTTTGTCTTATCCCAAAAGGGACGTCTTTAACAAGTCTTTCTTCCCAGGAAGAAAGTCCAAGCTTAGTTAAAAGCTCAGAAAAATCTTGCCCGGTTATTCCGTAGAGCCCGGCATAAAGATTGACATTTTCCATCACCGTCAGGTCTCTGTAAAGGGAGAATTTTTGAGACATGTATCCTATTAGCTGCCACACTTTAGCTCTTTCTCTTTTTACATTATACCCTGCGATAAAGATATCCCCTTCGGTAGGTTCTAAAAGTCCGCACATCATCTTGATTAACGTAGTTTTCCCTGCACCGTTAGGACCAAGAAGCCCTAAAATTTCACCTTTTTTGACCTCCAAGCTTACCTTATCCACCGCTTTAAACTTTCCAAAAGCCTTGGTCACCTTATCACAGACAAGCAAGGTCTCTTCTGAGGTAAAGCTTAAAGAAGGTTTTTGTAAAGGCTTGGGAGGTTCTTTTGAAATCACAGAGACAAAAGTTTGCTCTAAATCAGAAAACTCTTCGGGTTTACCCTGAAGTAAGATTTTACCGTTATGGATTAGGGCTATTCGTTGGCAGCGTTCTGCCTCATCCATGTAAGAGGTGGTTAAAAGAACGGTAATGTTTCTTTCCTGAACCAACGTTTGCAGAATTTTCCAGAAGTCCTGTCTTGAAAGTGGGTCAACTCCTGTTGTAGGTTCGTCAAGGTAGATGATGTCTGGCAGGTGTAGTAAAGTGCAGACTAACGCAAGTTTTTGTCGCATACCCCCTGAAAGGGCTTTAGCCGGTCTTGATAAAAAAGGTTTAAGCCTGGTAATCTCTAAAAGGATTTCTTTGGTTTTTTGAAATACCTCTTCTGGGATTTCCCTTAGGTTGCGGAAAAAGTTTATGTTTTCTTCGATGGTAAGGTTGTCATAAAGGTTTAATCCAAGCCCCTGAGGCATATATCCGATAAATTTTTTAACCTTTTCAGGGTCTCTGGTAACGTCTATACCGTTTACGTAGGCTTTACCAGAGGAAGGAGTTAAGACTCCCGCAAGGATTTGGACGATGGTGGTTTTTCCTGCTCCGTCAGGTCCTATCAGACCAAAGACTTCTCCTTTTTTTACCTCAAAGGAAACATTGTTTACGGCTAAAACTTTCTTATAAAACTTGGAGAGGTTTTCAACCTTAAGAACAGGCTCGTCTAAGGCTTTACCCATTCTGCCTTTGGGTCTGTTTTTATTACCACGTCTGCCGGCATCCCAGGTTTTAAAAGCCCTTCTGGGTTTTCTACCGAGACCTCAGCTCCAAAAACAAGTTTTACCCTTTCTTCCTTGGTTTCTACGTTTTTAGGAGTAAATTCGGCTTTTTCATAGACCCTGGTTAAAGTTCCGTTGAAATAGCGGTTAGGATAGGCGTCTACATACACCCTTGCAGGTTGGCCCAGTTTTACCTTCCCAACCTCTGGTTCAGGGATATAAACCTTGATATAAAGGTTTTGAAGGTTTACCATCGTATAGATAACTTGCCCTGGGTTTACGACTTCTCCTTCTTCAGCTACCCTTGAAAGGATAACCCCGTCTGAAGGGGCATAGATTTTGGTTTCCTTGTAAGCAACCTCTATTTCTTTAACTTTTTGTAGGGCTGATAGATACTTAGCCTTGGCTTGGTTGATGTAACGTTGATTTACCTTAAGTTCTGACAGGGCTGTTTTGTACTCCAGTTCTGCAAGCTCAAGGTCTCTTTTAGAAACCAAACCTTCCTGGTATAGTTTTTTATATCGTTCAAGGTCTTTTTTGGCTTGCTCAACCCTTGATTGGGATTTAACAAGATAGTTTTCTGCCATAAGGATAGTTTCTTCTGCTGAACGAACCTCGTTTTGAGCTGCTTGAAGCTGGGCAAAGTATTCATCAGGGCGAAGCTCTGCAAGAAGCTCTCCCTTTTTTACCGGGTCGCTTTCTCTTTTGTAAAGTTTTACAACTCTGCCCTGAATTTTTGTGCCAATGTTGACCTCTTTTCCTTCAACCCTTCCGTGTAAGATAAGAATCCCTGGAGGGGTCTTTTGCCTGTTAACGTACCAGAAAATCCCACCAGCGAATAATCCTAAAAATAGAACGAAAAATAGCAGCTTTGTCTTAAAACTGAGGTTCATATCTCAAACATTATATACTTTTTAGCCAAGATGTGCAACAGTAGAAAAACAGGTTTTAGGTATGCAGACCAAGTAAAATAAAAAACTCTTTGTTTCCTTTAGGTCCAAGGATAGGGCTTTGAGCTACTCCTAAAGGTAAAAATCCTAAAGAGATAGAAAAGTCCCAGATTTCATCTACCACTTTTTTATGGACCCAGGGGTCTTTAACCACTCCTTTTTTAAGAAGTTTAGGCCCTACCTCAAATTGAGGTTTAATCAGGGCTAAGACCTTTCCTTCTGGTTTAAGAAGGGGCGGTGTAACCGGAAGGATTTTTTTTAGAGAAATAAAAGATACGTCTATGGTAATCAGGTCCATTTTTTCAGGAAACATCTCCGGGGTAAGATATCTGGCGTTTATTTCTTCCTTAGGTATAACCCTTGGGTCGTTTCTTAAAAGAGGATGGAGTTGGCCTTTACCTACGTCTACAGTATATACTTTTTTAGCTCCTTTTAATAAAAGGCAGTGGGTAAACCCACCGGTTGAGGCACCTATGTCTAAGCATACAAACCCTGTGACATCTATCTGAAAGGCTTCAAGGGCTCCTTCAAGCTTTAGCCCTCCTCGAGAAACATAAGGTATAGGTTCGTCAACTCTTAAAAATACTTCACATGAAAGGGTTTGCCCTGGTTTTTCTACCCTTATCCAGTTTTTTTCGTCTTTTGACCACCAGACTTTACCTGCCATGATCAGGGCCTGAGCCTTTTCTCTGGTCTCAGCAAGCCCTTTTTCTACTAAGATTTTATCTGCTCTGAGTTTATGCTGCTTCAATTTCTTTATCGATCACCATCGAAAGAATTCTTCTTTGTTGTTTTTCTTTGAGTATCTCAAGCCCTTTTTCTAAAGCCCTAAGAATAAGTTCTACATTAGGATCGGTTTTAGGGTTTATTTGCTTAGGATCGTAGGTGATGGCTACGATGAAAGCAGATTTTTTAAGGTTAAAGGTTTTATAAGAGAGGTTTTCTAGAGTTTGTAAAAGTTTTCTTGCTACCACCATCGCACCAGAGAGTGGGGTTTCAGGAAGGATAACTCCAAAACGATAGGGATTTTTAAGTTTAGCGATCACGTCAACCCTTCTTAATCTGCTGGCTAAGTTTTCAGCCACTAACTTGATAAACTTTTCTTCTTCCTTTAGACTTTGAGTCTCTGCAATTTCTTCGCCTTTTTCTATTTCAAAGAAAAGGACGCTAAAAATTCGTTGATATCTTTTGGCCCTTAAAAATTCTTCCTTAAGCCTTAAAAGAAAATATTCTTCATTATAAAGTCCAGTAAGAGGGTCAAAAAAGGTTTGTTTTTTTAAGGCTTCTTCTGTCTTTTCAAGTTGTTTGAGTAAAAGTTCCTTTTCTCGTAACACTCTGGCTAATTCTTGTTTATAAATTTCAAGCAGTTTTTTTTCTTCCTTTTCTTGTTCTTCGATCTTCTGAAGTTGTTCTTTGATTTTCTTTTCCTTTTTTTTAATCCATTCAGTATAGGGGATAAGTTTGTAGGTCTCATACCCTAAGATTTCATAAAACTGGTTGATAAATCCAGGAAGGGAATCGAGTAAAACTGTCGCCTCTGTTTGAGAAAGGTTTAAAACTTCTTGGCAAACCTCCTGAAACCTTTGGTATTTATGTTCTTTTTTGGTGCTAAAATAGGCCCCTATACCTGAGTCTATCAAGTTTAAAATTTTTATGTCATAAAGTACATCCTGAGGAATTTCTTCAGGAAGGCCGGTGATACGGTGATGATGATAGAGGTCAAGCACAAACCTTCTTGGGAAATTATAGTTTTCAAAGTATTCTGCACCTATGGTTGCATGGTCAACCCCAAAAACTTCTCTTTCGGCATCCAGGGTAGTTTTCCCTAATTTTTTAAGTTTTAAGACCTGTAGGTATCCTTCAGGATAGACCTGATATAAAACCAGCACTCCGTAGTCCATCAAAAAAGAGGCTACGTGTAGATGGGTTGGATAGTTTTCTATATGAGAGGTTAAAAGGTTAGATAGCCCAAGGTTAGCTATTGCCCTTGCCCAAAAAAGGTCAAAACTAAATTCGTTAAAGGTGGTTTTTTTAAGCTTTTGGGATAAAAAAGAGAGAACTAAAAGCTTTACTAGGTCTTCTCCTAAAATCAGGATTGCCTTTCTTAAATCTGAGATAGGAGGGTTGTCTTTTCTGAACTGAGGAAGGTTGGTGGTCTCTATGATAAACCTTTTAAGCTCTTGTCTTTTCTCGAGGAAATTTAAGAATTCCCTTTCTTCTTTTAATAGAAAGATTTCAAGGGTTTCTTTGACTATAGAAGGAAGAGGGGGAAAGGGTTTTTTAGTAAGTTTTAATAGTCTGTCAAGCTCTCCCATTTTTGCGCTTTTAATATAAAATGATATTTTAATGTATACTACCAAAAGATCGTCAAAAAAAAAGAGGATAAAGGGGGTTTTAAGATGGAAGGACAAAAAGATTTGAAAGAGGTTGTGTTAGAAATAGCTAAGAAGGCGAAGTCCGCCTCTAAAGCTCTTACCTCTCTTTCTTCTGGGGTAAAAAACGAGGTGCTAAAACGGGTAGCTCAGAAGATAAGAGAAAACCGGGAAGAATTAAAAAAGGTTAACGAAAAAGACGTAAACCAGGCCCTTTTGCAAGGGCATACCAAGGCTTTTATAGACAGGTTAACTCTTTCTGATAAGGTAATAGAGGCCATGGCTAAGGGGTTAGAAGAGGTTGCCCAACTTCCTGACCCTGTAGGTGAAGTGGTAAAGATATGGAAAAGACCTAATGGCCTTATGGTAGGAAGGATGCGCATTCCTTTAGGGGTGATAGCTATCATCTATGAAAGCAGACCAAACGTTACCATAGATGCAGCTGGGCTTTGTTTTAAAAGTGGTAATGCCGTAATCTTAAGGGGAGGAAAGGAGGCTCTAAACTCTAACTTGGCACTGGCTGACCTTTTTAGACAAACTTTAAAAGAGTTTAACCTTCCTGAGGATGCGGTGCAGGTTATTCCAACCCCTGACAGAACTGCCATGGAGTATATGTTAGAGCTTGAGGAATATATAGATTTAGTCATACCCAGAGGTGGAGAAGGGCTTATCCGGTTTGTCACCGAAAAAGCCAGAATGCCTGTTATCAAACACTATAAAGGGGTTTGTCATGTGTATGTAGACGAGGAGGCCAACCTTGAAATGGCTAAAACGATTGCCATCAACGCTAAGTGCCAGAGACCAGGAGTCTGTAACGCGATGGAAACCCTGTTAGTCCACGAAAAGATAGCCCCTAAATTTTTACCAGACCTTGCAGAAGAATACAAAAAATACGGGGTGGAGCTGAGAGGTTGCCCTGAAACCTTAAAACTTATTCCCTGGGCTAAACCAGCCACTGAAGAAGACTGGTATGCCGAGTACCTTGACCTTATCTTGGCTATAAAAGTGGTAAAAGATATAGATGAGGCTATAGAACACATCTCTAAATACGGAAGTAATCATACCGAAGCCATCGTCACAGAAAACTATTCTAAGGCTATGAAGTTTATCAAAGAGGTGGATGCAAGCCTGGTTTTGGTGAATGCCTCTACCAGGTTTAACGACGGAGGAGAGCTTGGTTTAGGTGCAGAGATAGGTATTTCTACGACCAAAATTCATGCCTATGGTCCTATGGGGCTTGAAGAGCTAACCACCACCAAGTTTATAGCCTTTGGTAATGGTCAAATCAGAACCTAAAAAAATCGGTATTTTAGGGGGGACCTTTGACCCCCCTCATTTAGCCCATTTAAGGGTTGCAGAAGAGGTAAGAGAAGCCTTTGGTTTACAGGAAGTATGGTTTATCCCCGCAGGATATCCTCCTCATAAAAAAGTAGAAACTCTCTCTTCTTTTGACCACAGGTTTAACATGGTAAGCTTAGCGATAAAAGACAATCCTTTTTTTAAGGCCTTAGACATAGAAAAACACGTTAAACCTTCTTATACCTTAAAAACCCTAAAGAGATTAAATGCCTCTTACCCTGAGGTAGAATTTTTTCTGATAATAGGCTGGGACAGTTTTTATCAGTTTGAAACCTGGTGGAATTACCAGGAATTTTTGCAATACACTAACCTGGTGGTGGTTTCAAGGGGTTTAAAAGGGTCTGAGGCTTTAAAAAAGGCTTTTTTACAAAAGTTAAATCAACTCTGGGAAGATGACTTTTCTAAAGAAAGGGTATTTCTTTTAGAGGTTACTCCGTTAGACATCTCAAGTTCGATGGTTCGGTCCCTGGTTAAAAATGGTCGTTCGGTAAGGTACCTTGTGCCTGAAGAGGTTTTAACCTATATTTTAGAGCATCAACTCTATCGATAAGAGGTTTTTGATGAGAGGTTCTGTTAAGGCTGAGATAACCCCGATGTTTAAACAGTATTTTGAGGTAAAGCATCAGTATCCTGATGCGGTACTTTTTTTCAGGCTTGGGGATTTTTATGAGATGTTTTTTGAAGATGCAGAGACAGTGGCCCCTCTCTTAGGGTTGGTTTTAACCAAAAGAGAGGCAGGAAAGGGGCTTACTGCCCCGATGTGTGGTGTTCCTGTAGAAAAAGCCCTTTTTTACATTCAGAAACTTGTTGACCTTGGTTTTAAGGTTGCTATCTGCGAACAGGTTGAAGACCCTGCAACCTCTAAAGGGCTTGTCAAAAGAGAGGTAGTTAAGATCTATACTCCTGGTTTAATGGTAGACTTAGAACTTCCAGAAAAAAGTAAAACCTATCTTGCAAGCCTCTACTTAGATAAAAAAGCAGGACTTGCCTTTTTAGAGCTTTCCTGCGGCGAGTTTATCTTTACCGAGGTAAACAGAGAAACCTTTTTGTCTGAACTGTTAAAACGTGAACCAAGAGAAATCCTTTGTTTAGAGGAGTTTGCTGAGTCTGAATGGATCTCTCTTATCAAAGGTAGTCTTCCTAAGGTACATCTAAGTTTTTTAGACAAAAGAGCTTTTGGTTTAACCCAGGTAGAAGACCTTCTTAAGTTTCCCTATTACGAGCGTTATCAAGAGGGTTTAAAAGCAGCCAACGCTATTTTAGTTTATCTACAAAACTATCAGCCCCATCTTTTAGATAAGATAGAAGCCCCGGTTTTTTACTATCCAGAGGAGTTTTTATTTTTGGATGAAGCCACCAAAAGAAACTTAGAACTGGTAAAAAACCTCTGGGATGGGTCTGAAAAATATTCTCTATTTTGGGTGTTAGATGCTACGGTCACCCCGATGGGGGCAAGACTTCTCAAAGAATGGATAATTTATCCGTTGAGAGACATTAATCAGATCAAACTTAGACAAGAAGCTGTAAGTTTTTTGGTAGAAAAACCAGACTTAAGAGATGCCCTTAGAGAGGTTCTGAAAAAATTACCTGATTTAGAAAGGCTTTCTACCAAATGTAGTCTAAGGCTAATCAATCCTAAAGAGATGGCTCTTTTAAGGGATAGTTTAAAGTATCTTCCGGAGATAAAAGAGATCTTTTCTGAAATAGATCAACTTCCAAGACTTTTAAGAGACATCCTCTCTCAGTTAGGAGAGTTTACTGGGTTATATCAAAGACTTTGTGAGGTTTTGGTAGAAAACCCTCCTTATACTTTAAAAGACGGTGGGATCATAAAAAGAGGGATAGACCCCACCTTAGATGAACTGAGGGACCTAAAAGATCATGCCGTAGACTACCTTTCAGCCATAGAAAGAAAAGAGAGAGAAAAAACAGGGATTCCTAACTTAAGGATAGGGTATAACCGGGTTTTTGGTTATTATTTTGAGGTATCTAAAGGGAATGTTAGGCTTGTTCCCCCTTATTTTGAGAGAAAACAGACTTTAACCAACGTAGAAAGGTTTGTAACCCCAGAGCTAAAAGAGCTGGAACAAAAGATTATTACTGCCGAGGAAAAAATTAAAAATTTAGAGTATGAGTTGTTTTTAGGGTTGAGGGAAGAGGTAGCTCAGTATAAAGAGGATTTAAAAAGAACCAGTCTGGGGCTTGCTACCCTTGATGTGCTTGTTTCTTTAGCCAAAGTGGCAGTAGAAAACGACTATGTTTGTCCTGAGATTACCGAAGAAGAAGGGCTTTACATAGAAGAAGGAAGACATCCGGTTATAGAAAAAATCCAGGGTAAGGAAAGGTTTATACCTAATTCTGTAGAGTTAAAAAAGGATGAGGCTGTTCTTTTGGTGATTACCGGTCCTAACATGGGAGGAAAGTCTACTTATCTTAGGCAAACAGCCCTTATCGTCATCATGGCTCAGATGGGAAGCTTTGTCCCTGCAAAGTATGCAAGGCTTGGGGTTTTTGATAAGGTTTTTACCAGGATAGGGGCTGGGGATGAACTTGCTCGAGGTAAAAGTACCTTTATGGTAGAGATGAGTGAATGTGCCTATATCCTGAAAAACGCAACCAGCAAAAGTCTGGTGCTTCTTGATGAAGTGGGAAGAGGAACCAGCACCTATGATGGCATGTCCCTTGCATGGGCTATAGCAGAAAATTTGTACGAAAAAAAGGTTTTTACCTTGCTTGCAACCCATTACTTTGAGTTAACCGAGCTTGGTAAAATCTATACAGGAATCAAAAACTATCATGTAGCTGTTAAGGAATGGCAAGATGATATTATTTTTATGTATAAGGTTTTACCAGGGGCAGCTAACAAGTCTCATGGTATAGAGGTGGCAAAGTTGGCTGGAATTCCTCAAGAGGTGGTTGACAGAGCTAAAGAAATACTTTATAAATTAGAGGGAAAAAATCTTAAGGAACCAAGTGAAACAAAGATAGCTTCAAAGAGGGTTACTCAGTTGTCTATTTTTGACCGAGAACATCCTGTGCTTCAAAAGATAAGAAATTTAAACATAGAAGAGATAACCCCGATCGAAGCCTTAAACTTTTTGTGGGAGATTAAAAAAGAGTTAAAATGAAAAAGTTCAGGTTAAATCAAAAAAACTGGATTACGTTAATTTTTTTCTGGTCTTTTTTTCTTCTTTTGGTAGGAGGATTTTCTCAAGTAAAGGGGGCTACCAGGTCTTCTTCTATTCCTAAGGCCTCTAAAGAGTATGTTTACCACATCGTGAAAAAAGGCGAAACCTTAGAAAAAATAGCCAGGAAATATAACCTTTCTATAGCAGAGTTAAAGCGGCTTAATAACCTAAAAAGAGAT
>NZ_JASUTP010000023.1:0-21878 GCF_030445475.1 Thermodesulfobacterium sp.
GGTAGACCCAGCGGCTAATAAGATAGAAATCAAGCAGGCAGTAGAAAAACTGTTTAATGTAAAGGTCCTAGACGTGCAAACGATAAGGGTAAAAGGGAAACCTAAAGGTGGATATAGAAATCCTGGAAAAACATCCTTAAGAAAAAAGGCTATAGTCAGGCTTCAGCCTGGACAGACTATAGAATTTTTTGAAACCATATAAGAGGTGATAAGAGATGCCTATAAAGAAGTGCAAACCTACCTCTCCTGGTAGAAGGTTTCAGACCTATTTGGTTAATCCAGAACTTACCAAAAAAGAACCAGAAAAGTCTCTGGTTGAGCCTTTAAAGAAATCAGGTGGTAGGAATAATTATGGAAGGATTACCATAAGGTTTAGAGGAGGAGGACATAAAAGGCTTTATCGTATCATAGATTTTAAAAGAGATAAAGATAATATACCAGCTAAGGTAATAGCTTTGGAATATGACCCTAATAGATCTGCTAATATAGCTTTGTTGCAGTATGCAGACGGAGAAAAGAGATATATCATTGCTCCTGTGGGTCTTAAAGTAGGTGATGTGGTGATGTCTGGGGAAAGTGTAGAGATTAAAGTGGGGAATGCTTTACTTCTTAAGAATATCCCTGTAGGTACCATGGTACATAATGTAGAACTTAGGCCTAAAAAGGGTGGACAATTGGCCAGAAGTGCTGGAGCTTTCGCTCAAGTTCTTGGTAAAGAAGGTGATTATGTGATTTTAAGGTTACCTTCTGGTGAGATAAGAAAAGTTCATGGTAATTGTAGGGCTACTATTGGACAAGTAGGTAATCTGGAATGGGAAAATGTTATTCTTGGTAAAGCTGGAAGGTCTAGATGGCTTGGTAGAAGACCTCATGTTCGTGGTGTAGCTATGAACCCAGTAGACCATCCTCTTGGAGGAGGAGAGGGAAGGTCTCATGGTGGAAGACATCCTTGTTCTCCTTGGGGATGGTTATGTAAAGGACGTAAAACACGTAAGAAAAAACCTTCTGATAAGTTTATAATTAGAAGAAGAAAGGGGTAATTAGTTAGGGGGTGCTTTAAATGCCTAGGTCTAAGAAAAAAGGTCCTTTTGTGGACGAACATTTATTAAAAAAAGTTTTGGCAGCAAGAGAAACAGGAGATAAAAAACCTATAAAGACTTGGAGTAGAAGGTCTACTATTATTCCTGAGATGGTAGGGTTGACCTTTGCGGTTCATAATGGACATAAATTTATACCTGTTTATGTAACAGAAAACATGGTTGGACATAAGTTGGGTGAGTTTGCTCCTACCAGAACTTATAAAGGACATCCTGCAGATAAAGGAAAAGTAAAGGGAGTAAAGAAGAAATAAAAAGGAGATGGATATGAAAGCTCGAGCTACTGCTAAATATGTTTTGATTTCTCCTTATAAAGCAAGGTTGGTGGTAGATTTAATAAGAGGGAAGAGGGTAGATGAGGCTTTAAATATTTTAGCTTTTACTCCTAAAAAAGCAGCTAGGATTGTTAAGAAAGTTTTAGAGAGTGCTATAGCTAATGCAGAAAACAACTATGGTATGGATGTGGATAAGCTTTATGTGGCAGAGGCTTACGTAAATGAAGGCCCTCGTCTTAAGAGGATTTGGCCAAGAGCATGGGGAAGGGCAAGTAGAATCTTAAGAAGGATGAGCCATATTACGGTGGTGGTAGAAGAAAGAGAAGAAAAAAGTAAAAAGAGGAGGTAAGCCTTGGGGCAGAAAGTTAATCCTATCGGATTGAGAATTGGGATTACCAGAACTTGGGATTCTCGTTGGTTTGCTAAACCTTCAGAATTTCCTAAATATGTATATGAGGATTATTTAATAAGAAAATTCTTAAAAGAGAAATATTTTCATGCTGGAATATCTAAGATCGAGATAGAGAGAGCTGCTAACAAGGTTAGGGTGATTATTTATTCAGCTCGTCCAGGAATAGTTATAGGTAAGAAAGGAGCTGAGATAGAAAAGATAAAGAATGAACTAGGGAAGTTGATTAAAGAAAGAGAGTTTGAAGTTTTGGTAAATGAAGTTAGAAGACCAGAGCTTGAGGCTCAGTTAGTAGCAGAAAATATAGCTACTCAAATAGAAAGAAGGGTTTCTTTTAGAAGGGCGATGAAAAGGGCAGTATCTTTGGTAATGCGTTTTGGGGCTCAGGGAGTTAAGGTTCAGTGCTCTGGAAGACTTGGAGGCGCTGAAATAGCGAGAAGTGAATGGTATAGGGTTGGAAGAGTTCCTCTTTCTACTTTAAGGGCTGATATAGACTACGGGTTTGCTACCGCAGTAACCAAATATGGAAGTATAGGGGTAAAGGTTTGGATTTTTAAAGGAGAGGTTTTACCTGAAAAAGAAGGACAAGAAAGATTAGTTATCTAAAAATTAAAGGGGTGAGAAAATATGTTGCTCCAACCAAAAAAGACTAAATACAGGAAGCAACAAAAAGGAAGGGTTAGAGGAAAAGCTACCAGTGGGCATACGGTTGAGTTTGGAGAATACGGCTTAAAGGTACTCGAAGGTGGTTGGTTGACTGCAAGACAGATAGAGGCAGGACGTGTAGCTATCGTTAGGGTAGCCAAAAAGGGAGCTAAGGTTTGGATCAGGGTTTTTCCAGACAAACCGGTTACCAAGAAACCTGCAGAAACTCGTATGGGAAAGGGTAAGGGAGCTGTTGAAGAGTGGGTAGCTGTGGTGAAGCCAGGTAAGATTATCTATGAGATCGCAGGAGTTCCGGAAGAAGTGGCTAAAGAAGCTTTAAGGCTGGCTGCCAGTAAGATGCCTTTTAAATGTAAAATAGTTAGTAGGGAGGAGTTTTAATGAAGGCTCGTGATTTGAGGGAGTTGTCCATCCCTGAGTTAAAAGAAAAGTTAGCAAGTTTAAGGGAAGAGCTTTTTAATCTCAGGTTTCAGAAAACTGTTTATAAACTTGAAAATCCTATGAGAATTAGACAGGTTAAAAGAGATATTGCCAGAGTTTTGACGGTTATAAGAGAAAAAGAACTTAACATACGATAGGGTGAGGATGGATATGGGTAGAAGAAAAACTTTTATAGGGACAGTAGTTAGTGATAAGATGGATAAGACTGTAGTAGTGATGGTAGAGACTTTGGTAAAGCATCCCCTTTACGGGAAATACATCAAAAGAAGAAAAAAATATATGGCCCATGATGAAAATAATGAATGTAAGATAGGTGATAAGGTTTTAATCGAAGAGACAAGACCTCTTTCTCGTAGAAAAAGATGGAGGGTAAGAGAGATCATAGAGAAGGCCAAAGTGTTAGAGGTTAAAGAGGATTTAGAAGGGGGTGAATAAGAATGATTCAGCAGCAGACTTATTTAAACGTAGCTGATAATTCTGGGGCTAAAAAGATAATGTGTATTAGGGTTTTAGGTGGCTCTCATAGAAAATATGGAAGTGTAGGTGATATTATAGTTGCTTCAGTAAAAGAAGCTATTCCTAATTCAAAAGTGAAAGAGGGTGATGTAGTTAAAGCGGTAATTGTTAGAACCAAAAAAGAAGTTGCTAGACCAGACGGAACTCACATAAGATTTGATGAAAACGCAGCTGTTTTAATCAATCAGTATAAAGAGCCGATAGGAACTCGTATTTTCGGACCTGTAGCTAGGGAGCTTAGGGCTAAAGGTTTTATGAAAATCATTTCTTTAGCCCCTGAAGTTATATAAAAGGAGTTTGACCATGATAAAGCGCGGGATAAATAAAAAAGCACCTAAACCTCATGAAGTTAAATTACACATAAGAAAAAACGATATGGTAGTAGTTATAGCAGGTAAAGATAAAGGAAAAATAGGAAAAGTTTTAAAGGTATTCCCCAGGAAAGGAAGGGCTGTAGTTGAAGGGGTTAATTTAGTTAAAAGACACATGAAGCCAACTCCTTACAGCAGTGGGGGCATAATTGAAAAACCGGCACCTATACATATTTCTAATTTGATGGTGTATTGTCCTAAATGTAAGAGGGGTGTAAAGATAGGTAGGAAGTTTTTAGAAGATGGAACTAAGGTTAGATTTTGTAAAAAATGTGGAGAAATTATCGAGGTGAAGGAGTAAAACATGAGCTGGTTAAAAGAGTATTACAAAAATGAAGTGATCCCAAGATTAAGGGAAAGGTTTGGGTATAAAAACATACACCAAGTGCCTAAATTAGAAAAAATAAGTGTTAATATGGGGTTAAACGAGGCGGTGACTAACCCTAAGGTTATAGACCAGGCTATGGTAGAGTTAGCCCAAATTACTGGGCAAAAGCCTAAAATATGTAGGGCGAGAAAGTCTATAGCAGGGTTTAAGCTAAGAAAAGGTATGCCTATTGGGGTTATGGTAACCTTGAGAGGAGACAGGATGTATGATTTTCTTACCAGACTTATTAACATTGCTTTGCCCAGAACTAAAGATTTTAAAGGTCTTCCTAAGTCTGGTTTTGATGGAAGAGGGAATTATACTTTTGGTATAACCGACCATACGATTTTTCCTGAGATAGACACCAGTAAAGTAGAAAAGATTAAAGGGTTAAGTGTAACCATTGTTACCACAGCCAAAACTGATGAAGAGGCATATGCGTTATTAAAAGAGTTAGGAATGCCATTTAGGGGGTAAATTTATATGCCAAGAAAAGCTCAACGAGAAAAAGCAAAAAGGAAGCCCAAGTTTCAGGTCCGTCACAGAAATAGATGTTCTATTTGTGGACGTGCGAGGGCATATATAAGAAGATTTGGTCTTTGCAGGATGTGTTTTAGAAAATTGGCTTCAGAAGGTAAAATCCCTGGGATTAGGAAAGCTAGTTGGTAAGGAGGAAAGAGGCATGATGACAGACCCTATAGCAGATATGTTGATTAGGATAAAAAATGCTCTTCAAGCTAGACATAAAACAGTGGTAATTCCTGCTTCTAAGATTAAACTTGCGATAGTTAAAATATTGAAAGACGAAGGGTATATAGAAGATTTTATTTATCATGATGAAAAACCTCAGGGTAAGATAGAGATTATTTTAAAATATGACGAGTTTAAAAGACCGGTTATTTCTGGTATAAAAAGGGTAAGTAAACCTGGGAGAAGAATATATAGAGGATATAAGGATCTACCGAAAGTATTGGATGGGCTTGGAATTGCTATAATTTCTACTTCTAAAGGTATTATGACAGATCATGAGGCAAGACGCCTTAAGGTAGGCGGTGAAGTTATTTGTGAAATTTGGTAAAGGGGTGACTGGTTATGGGAGAAGTTTCTCGTGTAGGAAGAAAACCAATAAAGATTCCTAATGGAGTAAAGTTTTATTTAAAAGAAGATGGTTTTATGGTAGTTGAAGGACCTAAGGGAAAGATTGAAAAAAAGCTTCCTCCGTTAGTTAAGGTGGTAGTAGAGGGAGATACTATCGTAGTGCAACAGGATGAGGTAAGAAAAAAATTAAAAAATAAGGCCAAAGCCTTTCAAGGATTAACCAGGGCTTTGATCAACAATATGGTAATAGGGGTTACCCAAGGTTTTCAGAAAGTTTTAGACATCGTAGGGTTAGGATATAAAGCTGAGGTAAAGGGAGATGAGATAGTTTTTAGTTTAGGATATTCTCATCCGATAAATTTTAAGCTTCCTAAAGGGATTACAGCAAAAGTAGAAAGGGGTACAGGAGAAGTACAGGTTAGGTTAACTTTAGAAGGAATAGATAAAGAGCTGTTAGGTCAAGTGGCTGCAAACATTAGAAAGTTAAGACCACCTGAGCCATATAAAGGAAAAGGGATTAGGTATGCTGATGAGGTTATTTACAGAAAGGCTGGTAAATCTGGTAAAGGTGCTAAGAAGTAAAATTTGGAAGGAGAGGTAATCTATGGCAGAGTTAAGAAAAAGAGAAAAAAAGGTTGAAGCAAGGTTAAGAAGAAAGAAGAGAATAAGGAAAAAGATCTTTGGTACTCCTGAAAGACCGAGACTTTGTGTATATAAAAGTTTAAAACATATTTATGCCCAAATCATAGACGATGTGACAGGACATACTTTGGTAGCAGCTTCCTCTCTTTCTCCAGAGATAAGAGAAAAAATTGCTGAGCTTAGATCTCAGGGGGGGAAAATAGAAGTAGCTAAAGCAGTAGGAGAACTTATAGCTAAAAAGGCCTTAGAAAAAGGAATTACCAAGGTGGTTTTTGACAGAGGTGGTTTTAAATACCACGGAAGAATTAAAGCCCTTGCTGATGCAGCCAGAGCTGCAGGCTTACAATTTTAAAAGGAGGTAAGGCTTTGGTTAGAGGTACCGAAGAATTTGTAGAAAAAATAATACAGATAAGTCGTGTCACTAAGGTAACTAAGGGTGGTAAAAAACTTAGGTTTTCAGCTTTGGTGGTAGTTGGAGACGGAAAAGGTAGGGTAGGATATGGACTAGGAAAGGCCCCTGAGGTGCCTGATGCCATCAGGAAGGCTATAGAAAAAGCCAAAAAAAGTTTGATACAAGTTCCTATCACAGGAGGAACTATCCCTCATTCTATCATGGCCAAGTTTGGGGCAAGTAATATTCTTTTAAAACCTGCTAAACCAGGTACAGGAGTTATTGCAGGTGGTACGGTCCGTGCTATTATGGATGCAGCAGGTATTACTGATGTAGTTACTAAATGTATAGGAAGTAGTAACCCTCATAATTTAGTTAAAGCTACTTTTAAAGCGCTTTCACAACTTCAAAGTTTAGATTATGTAGCTAAGAAAAGAGGAAAAACTGTAGAAGACCTAAAGAGGGAGATGAGGGTATGAAAAAACTTAAGATAACTTTAGTTAGAAGTAGGTACGGAAGGACACCTAATCAAAGAGAAAATTTAAAAGGTTTAGGTTTAAAAAAGATAGGACAGACTGTTATAAGAGAAGATACCCCCATGATAAGGGGTATGATAAGAAAAGTAAGTCATTTAGTTAAGGTGGAGGAAATCGATGGATAAGGTTATAACTTTAGAAAAATTAAAACCTTTTGCTGGTTCAAAACATAGAGAAAAAAGAGTGGGGAGAGGCCATGGTTCTGGCCATGGTAAGACTTCTTGTAGGGGACATAAAGGGCAGAAGGCTCGTGAAGGGTTAGATATTCGTCCTTGGTTTGAGGGTGGTCAGACTCCTTTAATCAGAAGAGTTCCTAAGAGAGGTTTTAATAACATATTTAAAAAAGAGTACAAAGTGGTAAATGTAAAAGATTTAGCAGAAAGATTTGAGGCTAACGCAGTAGTAGATTTAGAGAGTTTAAAATTAAAGGGTTTGCTAAAAGGAAAGGATAAGTTGGTTAAACTTTTGGGTGACGGGGAGATAGATAAACCATTAATAGTGAAAGTCCATGCAGTTTCTAAAACCGCTAAAGAAAAGATCGAGAAGGCAGGCGGTAAAGTAGAGATAGTTAAGGTATAGTTATTGGAGACAAGCGGTAGTGAACGGAAGAGAAAATCTCTTAAATTTAGCTAATATTCCTGAGTTAAAAAGGAGACTTTTTTATCTCTTTTTAGGTTTAGCTATTTATAGATTTTCTATCCATATACCTACTCCTGGTATTAATGGCGAGGCGTTCTTAAGTCTTTTCCAGCACGCAAGTGGAACAATTTTTGGTTTTATGGATATTTTTTCTGGAGGTGCTTTAAGAAGATTTTCTATTTGTGCTCTTAGTGTTATGCCTTATATTAGCGCTTCAATCATTTTGCAACTTATGACTGTGGTTTATCCTACGATAAAAGAACTTTATAAAGAAGGCCCAGAAGGAAAAAGAAAGATAGCTTATTATACCAGGTATTTAACAGTTCTTATATGTTTGATACAAGGATTTGGTATAGCTATAGGTTTGGAACGAATGACGGCTCCTAACGGTGTTCCTATTGTTTCTGACCCAGGATGGACTTTTAGGATAATTACCACTGTTAGTTTGACAGCTGGAACGATGTTTTTGGTATGGTTAGGTGAACAGATGACGGAGCATGGGATCGGAAATGGAATTTCTATGATCATATTTTCAGGTATTGTAGCCGGTATTTTCCCAGCTATCTCAAGGACGATAAAGTTTGTACAAACAGGTGAGTTTTCGGTATTTTATCTTCTTTTAATTTTAGTATTGTTAATAGGAATTTTGGCTTTTACTTGTTTTATGGAGATGTCTCAGAGAAGGATCCCTATCCATTATGCAAGAAGACAAGTAGGAAGACAAGTGGTAGGTGGTCAAACAAGTTATTTACCTTTAAAAATAAATACTGCAGGGGTTATTCCTCCTATTTTTGCTTCTGCGATTTTAATGTTTCCTGCTACATTAGCAAGTTTTGTTCCCATTTCTGTGTTTAAACAGATAAGTGAATTTTTAAGGCCTGGTGCTATCCTTTATGAGACTATTTTCGCTGCTTTGATCGTCTTCTTTTGCTATTTTTATACTGCAGTAGTCTTTAATCCTAAAGAGGTGGCTGAGAATCTTAAGAAATGGGGTGGTTTTATTCCAGGAATAAGACCAGGTAAAGCTACTGAGGAATTTTTAGACAAGGTGCTTAACAGGATCACGTTTATAGGTGCGCTTTATGTAGCTTTTATTTGTGTTATCCCCAGTTTTTTTATTACTAAACTAAACCTTCCTTTTTATTTTGGAGGTACCTCTTTGCTGATCGTAGTAGGAGTAGCTTTAGATATTATGGGACAGATAGAGGCTCATCTTATTTCCAGGCAGTATGAAAGTTTTATCAAACAAAGCAAATTAAAAATTAAATAAGGGGGTGGGGGTATGAATATAGTGTTTTTAGGACCACCAGGAGCGGGTAAGGGAACTCAGGCTAAGATTTTAGTAGAAAAGTATGGGATTCCTCAAATCTCTACAGGAGATATGTTAAGAGAACATGTAGGTAAAGGTACAGAGTTAGGGTTAAAAGCTAAGGAATATATGGAAAAAGGGCAGCTTGTTCCTGATGAGATTATCCTTGGGATGGTTAAAGAACGTCTCAGTCAACCTGATGCTCAAAAAGGATTTATTTTAGATGGATTTCCAAGAACGGTTGCTCAAGCAGAAGCTTTAGATAAAATGTTAGAAGAAATGGGAAGAAAGCTTGATGTAGCTTTAGCTTTGATCGTTCCTGACGAAGAACTTGTTCTTAGGCTTACCGGCAGAAGAACTTGTAAAAATTGTGGAATGATGTATCATATAAAATTTAAACCTCCCAAAGTTGAAGGAAAATGTGATGCTTGTGGAGGAGAGCTTTATCAAAGACCAGACGATAATGAAGAGACTGTAAGAAACAGGTTAAAGGTTTATCATGAGTCTACAGCTCCTCTTATCGAGTATTATAAAAATAAAGGCATTTTAGCTGAGATCGACGGAAGTAAGAGTATAGAAGAGATAACTCAACAAATTATAAATATTTTAGAGAAGAAGTAAAGTTGTATAATTCTTATTTTAAAAAACGAGCGATACTTAAGACTCAGGCAGAGATAGAAATTTTACGTAAAGCTAATGCTATAGTAATGGAGATTCTTCTTAGGCTGAAAGAGGAAGTAAAGCCTGGAGTTAGTGCTTGGGAGTTTGAGGAGTTAGCTTTAAGTCTTTGTGAAAAGAAAGGAGTAAAACCGGCTTTTAAAGGGTATAGGGGGTATCCTTATGCCCTTTGTGTATCTATAAACGAAGAGATAGTACATGGTATGCCTAAGAAAGAAAAGGTTTTAAAGGAAGGAGATTTGGTGAGTTTTGATTTTGGTGTAGTTTATGAAGGTTATGTAGGGGATGCTGCTTTGACTGTTGGTGTAGGGAAGATTTCAGAAAAAGCAGAAAGGTTGATGAAGGTTACAGAAGAAGCCCTTTATAAGGGTATTGAAAAAGCTTATTTTGGTAATAAAATAGGAGACATCTCTTTTGCTATTCAATCCCATGTAGAAAAGCATGGGTTTAATGTTATAAAAGAGTTTGTAGGGCATGGAGTAGGAAGAAGTTTGCATGAGCCTCCAGAGGTCCCTAATTGGGGAAGGCCAGGAAGGGGGCCAAAAATTGAGATAGGTATGGTTTTAGCGATAGAGCCTATGGTCTCTGCAGGAGATCCTAGAGTAGAGATTTTAGTGGATGGTTGGACTGCGGTAACTAAAGACAGAAGTTTGGCAGCCCATTTTGAGCATTCAATAGCTATAACTCCTAAGGGACCAGAAATTTTATCAAGGGTGTAAGTTATGCCAAAAGATGACGTAATCCTTTTAGAAGGAAAGGTAATAGAACCTCTTCCTAATGCTATGTTTAGGGTTGAGTTAGAAACAGGTAATAAAGTTCTGGCTCATATTTCTGGAAAGATGAGGATGCATTATATTAGAATTTTACCTGGAGATACAGTGGTAGTGGAGTTATCTCCTTATGATTTGACTAGAGGTAGGATAGTCTATAGAGGAAGTTTAAAAGATTATAAAGGAGGTTAGTGTTTATGAAGGTTAGTCCTTCTGTTAAAAAAAGATGTAGAAAATGTAAGATCATAAAGAGAAAAGGTGTAGTTAGGGTAATTTGTGAAATACCCAAGCATAAACAAAGGCAAGGTTAGGAGGAAAGATTATGCCCAAAATTGCTGGAGTTGATATTCCAGAAAACAAGTCTGTAGAGATTGCACTTACGTATATTTATGGTGTAGGAAGAACTTTAGCTCAAAAGGCTTGTGCTAAAGCGGGGATAGACTGGTTTAGAAAAGTAAAGGATCTTTCTGAAGAAGAAATTAATCGTTTAAGACAGATTATTGAAAAGGAATATGTGGTAGAAGGAGATCTTAGAAAAGAAATCAGGCAGAACATCCAGAGACTTATGGCAATAGGTTGTTATAGAGGGTTGAGACATAAGATGGGTCTCCCTGTAAGGGGACAAAGAACAAGGTCAAATGCCAGGACAAGAAAAGGTCCTAGACCAGGATCTTTAAGAAAGAAGAAGAAATAAGGAGGGGTAGAAGGTGCCTAAACCTAAAAAGAAAAAAATTAAAAAATCTGTCACGGAAGGTATAATTCATATTCATTCTACTTTCAATAACACCATTATCACAATAACAGACAGACAGGGAAATGTCCTTGCTTGGGCAAGTGGTGGAACTGAAGGCTTTAAAGGAACAAGAAAGGGTACGCCTTTTGCTGCCCAATTGGCTATGCAATCAGCCTTAAAAAAGGTTCAACCATATGGTTTGAAAGAGGTTTGGGTGTATGTAAAGGGTCCTGGTCCAGGAAGAGAGGCTGCTTTAAGGGCTCTACAAGGATCTGGGCTTAAAGTAACTCTTATAAAAGACGTTACTCCTATACCTCATGATGGGTGTCGTCCACCTAAGAGAAGAAGGGTTTAAGAACATAAAAAAAGAAAGTTAAGGAGGTTAGATAAAGTGGCTAGATATACTGGACCAAGATGCAGACTTTGTAGAAGAGAAGGTATGAAGCTTTTTTTAAAAGGAGATAGATGTTATACAGATAAATGTGCTTTTGAAAGAAGAAGTTATCCTCCTGGACAACATGGACCTCAGCAAGTAAGGGTAAAACTTTCAGACTATGGAATCCGGTTAAGGGAGAAACAAAAAGTGAAGAGAATTTACGGAATTTCTGAAAAGCAGATGAGGATGTATTATGAAAAGGCAACTAAAATGCCTGGTCAGGCGGGTCATAATCTGCTTCAGTTGTTAGAGAGAAGGTTGGATAATGTAGTCTATCGTTTAGGATTTGCATCTTCGAGAAGTCAGGCAAGACAGTATGTTAATCACGGATTTTTTAAGGTTAACGGAAAAAATGTGGATATTCCTTTTTATCTGGTAAAGCCGGGAGATGTGATTGAGCTTAAAGAGAAGTATAGAAACAATCCTCAGATTTTAGAAAGTTTAGAGACAGTGATCAGAAGAGGTATTCCTTCTTGGCTTGAGTTGGATGCCGAAGGTTTTAAAGGTGTGGTTAAGGGGCTGCCTACTCGAGAAGAAATTACTATGCCTATTCAGGAAAGCTATATAATTGAGTTTTACTCTAGGTAAATTTTAGGTTTATAAAAAGTACTAAGACTATAAAAAGAAAAAAAGAGGTAAAAGTACCGATGAAGAGGGAAATAGAGCTTATGAAGCCTGAAGAGATTAAAGTTCATAAGGATAGCCAGTTTCCTTATTATGGGAAATTTATTATAGAGCCTTTAGAAAGAGGATACGGCATTACTTTGGGAAACGCTTTAAGAAGGGTTCTGCTTTCATCTATACCTGGTTATTCTATTACTGAGGTAAGGATAGAAGGTGCTCCTCATGAGTTTACCAGTTTGCCTGGAGTAGTTGAGGATGTTACAGAAATTATACTAAATTTAAAGGGAGTAAGGTTTAAGCTTGAAGGAGATGGCCCTTTTTATTTTAAGCTCGAAAAGATAGGAGAGGGTGAAGTAAAGGCAGGAGATATTCAGGTTGAAGATAAAGGGATTATCGTAAATCCTGATGCTCATATAGCAACTTTAACAAAAGATGGTAAGTTGGTGATGGAGATTAAGGTAGAAAAAGGTAGAGGGTACGTTCCAGCAGAATATAACAAAAATAATGAGATAGGGGTTATCCTAGTTGATGGTTTGTTTTCCCCGATTACCAAGGTAAATTTTACGGTTACTCAGGCTCGTGTAGGGAAAAGCAGTGATTATGACAGTTTAGTATTAGAGATATATACAGACGGAACTATAGATCCTAAAGAGGCTTTAGTTAAGGCTGCTAAGATTTTAGTAGAACAGTTTATGGTATTTTTAGGTGAGGAAAAAATAGGGTTAGAGACAACCACTGCGGATGTTAGTACTACTCAGAATATTTTAAACCTTCCTATAGAGGAGCTTGAACTTTCTGGCAGGGCATATAATTGTTTGAAGGCTGCTAACATAAACTATATAGGCCAGTTGGTACAAAAAACAGAATCTGAACTTTTAAAGCTTAGAAGTTTTGGTAAGAAATCTTTAGACGAAATAGTAGAAAAACTTAACAGGTTTAATCTAAAGCTTGGCATGACAGACCTTAAGTGGAAACCTCCAAAAGATTAGAAAATAAGGAGAGGGGAAGATGAGGCATAGAAAAGTTAGTAGAAGATTAGGCAGAGATACAGAACATCATTGGGCGATTATGAGAAATCAGGTAAGAGACCTTCTAAAACATGGTAGGATTGTTACTACTATAGCTAAAGCTAAGGAGTTAAGAAGGGTTGCAGAGCGAATGATAACCTTGGCAAAGAAAGGAGACCTTGCCGCGAGAAGAAGGGCGTTGAGTTTTATCAATGACAAAGAAGTGGTAAGGAAACTTTTTAAAGATCTAAGAGCAAAATTTTTAGACAGGCCAGGTGGATATACCAGAATTATTAAGATTGGCCCAAGAAGGGGCGATGCTTCCATGATGGTATTGGTGGAGTTGGTAGAAGAGAAGGTTTCTGCTAAATCTGGTAAAAAGAAGGCAGAAAGGCTTAAAAAGGTGTTAGAATTTATAGAAAAGAAGAAAAAACAACATGAAGTAAAACCTCAAGAAGAAAAATCAACCGTCGAAAAAACAGCTCAAGAAGATAGCTCGGTTGAGGGGACTCAAGAGATTCAAGCTTAACCATATATCTTTCTTTCCCCCCTTCGGGGGGTCTTCTTATGAACGTTCTAACCTTAAGTCAAGAAAAGATTGCTGAATTTCTAACTCTTCTTGCCTTTTCTGAAGAAGAAAAGAAACGCCTTATTTCTTTTTTAAGAAAATTTTCTAACAGAGATGATTTTTTTATAGTAGGTGGTGCAGTAAGGGATTTTTTTTTAGGTAGAAAAATTTTAGACCTTGATTTATGTGTAAAGGAAGGGGTAGAAGCTTTAGCTTTTTTTGCTAAAGAGTATCTTGGATATAATTTAGTCCCCTTAGCTCCAGAGTTAGGTATCTACAGAGTTGCTAAAGGAGAAAACAGCTTGGATTTTACTCTTTTTAGAGGAAAAACTTTGGATGAGGACCTTGGGGCCAGAGACTTTACTTTTAATGCGATGGCTATTCCTGTAAGCTCTCTTTTTTCCGAAAGTTTAAAGGTGATAGATCCTTTTGATGGATATTCTCATCTTATTTCAGGTAAGATAAAGATCATAGGGGAAGTGAACGTAATCGAAGATCCTCTAAGAATTCTTAGGGGTTATCGATTCTTTGCTCAAGGAATAGGGGAAATAGAAGAAGAGACAAGAGAGATTTTTAAACTTCATAAAAAGGAGCTTTTGTTTTGTGCAAAGGAGAGAATTTTACAAGAGCTTAGTTATATTCTTCTTTCAGATAGATGTTATGAAACTTTTAAGCTGATGGATGAAGATGGGATCCTGGGAGAGCTTTTTCCGTTTTTTGAGAAAACAAAAGGGGTAACACAACCAAGTTTTCATCATTTAGACGTTTGGGGCCATCTTTTAGAAAGTCTTAAATGGGCTGAAAAAATATTACAAAATCCTGAGGATTACTTAGGTTTAGAGAAAACAGAGGATTTTAATAAAGAAGAAGTGGTAATACCGGTGAAATTAGCAAGTCTTTTTCATGATTTGGGTAAGGCTTTTACGTTTGGAAGAAACAAAGAAAGGATAACTTTTTATGGTCACGAAAAGGTTTCAGCAGAGCTTTTTAAAGAGAGTTTTGAAAAGTATCGGTTAAAAAAAGAGTTACTCCATAAAACTTATGTGTTGATAAAAAACCATATGAGGCCTTTTCATTTGTTAAACGAAAAGGAAAAAGGAAATTTAACTATAAGGGCCAAAAGGCATCTTTTAACCGATGTACCATATTGGCTTGAGCTTTTCGTGGTGTCTATGGCTGATTCTTATGCTAGTCAAGGACCAGATAAAGAGCCAGATTATGAAGAGAGACTTAAGGCCTTCTTCTTTGAGCTTAAAGAATTTAAAGCTGAAATGGAAAATATATCTCAAAAGAAAAGACTTATTACCGGTCAAGATTTGATAAATTTAGGATTGAAACCGGGACCTATGTTTAAAGAGATTTTGCAAGAAATAGAATTACTTTTTTTAGAAAAAAAGATACATAACAAAGAGGAAGCCTTAAACTTAATCAAGTCAAAGTATTTAAACTTGTAAAAATGAAAAATTAAGTTAAGGTAAAAGTAAAAAATTTTTAGAAAGGGGTAAAAAGATGAGGGTAGAAGTAGAGAACTTAAGCGAAGTCGAAAAAATTTTAAAGGTTGAGGTTCCGGAAGAGGTCGTTCAATCAGCCATAAGAGAGGTTACCAACGAATTAAAGAGAAGGTCTAAGGTTAAAGGTTTTAGAGAGGGTAAGGTGCCTGAGTATTTGGTAAAGAAGCTATTTAAAGAAGAGATAGAAGGAAAGGCGATAGATAAATTGATAGAAAAAACTCTTTATGAAGCTATTAAAGAAGCTAAACTAGAGCCTCTCTTAAGGCCAAGAGTAGAAGAGTTGGGAGAACTTAAAGAGGGAGAAAAGTTTCAATATTCTGTGTTGGTAGAAATAAGGCCTGAGTTTGAGTTGAAAAAAGAAGATTATCTCGGGTTAGAGGTAGAAAAAGAAAAAGATGAAGTAAAGGATGAAGAGGTAGAAAAGTTGCTTGATGAACTAAGATATTCTTTTGCTCAGCTTAAGAAAATAGAGAATGAAGAACCTATTATTGAGAGAGATGTGGCTGTAATAAGTTTTGAAGCCTATGATGAAAACGGACTTATTCCGGGACATCAGGCAGAAGCCCTATTTGTAGACGTAGGAACTGGAGAGTTTAACAGAGAAGTAGAAGAAGCTTTGGTAGGAAAAAAAGTAGGAGATAAGTTTAGTGTAGAAGTAGAGTATCCTGCAGAAGGTTTAAATCCGCTTCTTGCTGGAAAAAAGGTAAAATATGAGATAGAAGTAAAAGAAATTTATAGAAGAGAGTTGCAGGAACTAACCGATGAGTTTGTAAAAAGTCTTAACATGGGGTTCGAAACTGTTGAAGCCTTAAGAGAAGCGGTTAGAAAACGATTATTAGAGGAAAAAAAGAGAAAAAATGAAAATGCAGTTAAAGAGATGGTATTAGGAAAGATCCTTGAAAAAGTGGATATAAAAGTTCCTACAAGGTATGTAGAATTAAAACTTTATCAATTGATAGAACAGATTAAAGAAAGCTTAGAAAGAGATGGTTTTAGTTTTGAGACTTTAAATATTTCTATAGAAAAATTAAAAGAAAAATTGCAACCTATAGCAGAGAGACAGGCTAAGGAAGAATTACTTCTTGAAAAGATTGCAGAGATAGAAAACATTGAAATACCTCAGGAAGAAATAGATAAAACAGTAGAGGCTATTTCTCAAGGGTTGAAAATTTCTATAGAAGAGGCAAGAAATATCGTCTTTTTTAACATTTTGCCTAAAAAATTAGCAGAGAAAACTTTAAACTTTTTGATAGAAAATGCCAAAGTGATCGAGAAGGAGAGTTAAGCATGAGTTACTATATCCCCATAGTGGTGGAACAGACAGGGAGAGGGGAAAGAGCATATGATATTTACTCTCGTCTACTTAAAGAGAGAATTATCTTTTTAGGGACAGCTATAGACGAACAGGTAGCTAACCTAGTTATAGCTCAACTTCTTTTTTTAGAGGCAGAGGACCCTGATAAAGACATTATGCTCTACATAAACTCTCCAGGGGGGCTGGTTAGCGCAGGCCTTGCAATTTATGATACTATGCAGTACATAAAGCCGGATGTTTGTACTATCTGTGTAGGTCAAGCTGCAAGCATGGCAGCTGTGCTTTTGGCAGCAGGAGCAAAAGGTAAACGTTATGCCCTTCCACATTCAAGAATTATGCTTCATCAACCTATTGGGGCTTTTCAAGGACAGGCAACTGATGTAGAAATACAAGCCAAAGAAATCCTTAGATTAAGGGAAATGCTGAACGAAATTTTAGCCCAGCATACCGGCCAATCTAAAGACAAAATCAAGCAAGATACAGAAAGAGATTTTTATATGTCTCCGCAAGAAGCTCTTGAATATGGAGTAATAGATAATATTTTAAATAAAAGAACGGGGTAGGTAAGAATGGGGTCAAAAGACCATGAACTTAGGTGTTCTTTTTGTGGGAAACCACAGTCTGAAGTTCGCAAATTGATTGCAGGCTCTTCAGCGTATATTTGTAATGAATGTGTAGAACTGTGTAATGAAATTTTAGAAGAGGAATATGAGCGGATAAACTTTAAAGAAGACAGTGTCCTTCCTAAGCCTTCAGAAATTAAGGCTTATTTAGACCAGTACGTAGTAGGACAAGAGAGGGCAAAAAAGATCCTTTCGGTAGCAGTCTATAACCATTATAAGAGAATAGAATATGAAAAAAACTTTAAACATAAACTCAAGGACATAGAAATTCAAAAAACCAACATTTTTTTGATAGGGCCTACCGGTTCTGGTAAAACTCTCTTGGCACAAACGTTGGCTAAGTTTTTAAAGGTGCCTTTTACGATAGCCGATGCTACTCCTTTGACCGAAGCAGGTTATGTAGGAGAGGATGTAGAAAATATTCTACTTTATCTTTTACAAGCAGCTAACTATGACCTTGAGTTGGCTCAAAGAGGGATTGTTTACATAGACGAGATAGATAAGATCGCAAAAAAAAGTGAAGGACCTTCGATTACAAGAGATGTTTCAGGAGAAGGGGTACAACAAGCTTTACTTAAGATTTTAGAAGGTACTTTGGCTAATATTCCTCCTAAGGGTGGTAGAAAGCATCCTCAACAAGAATACATCAGAATGGACACCACCAACATTCTTTTTATATGTGGTGGAGCCTTTGTAGGTTTGGAAGACATCATCAAAAAAAGGATAGGTAAAGGTTCTATAGGTTTTGGGGCAGAGGTAAAAAGTGTTAAAGATTTAACTTTAGGAGAGATACTTTCTCAAGTCCAACCAGAAGACCTTATCAAGTTTGGTTTTATACCTGAGTTTGTAGGTAGGATCCCGGTAATTGCTACTTTGGATGAGCTTTCTGTGGATGACTTGGTTAGAATTTTAGTAGAACCTAAAAATTCGATTGTTAAACAATATCAAAAACTTTTTGAGATGGAAGGGGTTGAACTTAAGTTTACTGAGGGAGCCTTGAGGTTGGTAGCAGAAGAGGCTTATAAAAGAAAAACTGGAGCTAGAGGACTTAGGGCTATTATAGAAGAGGTGATGATGGACGTAATGTATGAACTCCCCTCCTTAGGAGATGTAAAAGAGTGTGTGGTTACTGAAGAGGTGGTCTTGAAAAAGGAAAGACCCATCTTAATTTTTAATAGAAAAAAGATAAAGGAGGGGTAGGTAACCTTATGGAAACTCAACTAAAAACTTTACCTTTACTCCCATTAAGGGAGATAGTAATTTTTCCCAATACAGTAGTACCTCTTTTTATTGGGAGGGCTAAAAGTATACTTGCCATAGAAAAAGCTTATGCAGGTGATAAAATTATTTTTCTTTCTGCTCAGAAAGACGCTAAAATAGACAATCCTACAGAAGAGGAAATCTATAAAGTAGGAACCATCTGCCGTATTTTGCAGCTTCTTAAACTTCCTGATGGTACTTTAAAGATTTTGGTAGAAGGTCTTAGTAGAGGAAGGATTATAAGGTTTCTTGAGAATGTAGACTTTTTTATGGTTGAGGTTGAACCTAAGACAGAGTTATTAGAGAATGACGTAGAAAGTATAGCTCTTTTTAAGCTTTGCAAAGAATCCTTAGAAGAATATTCTAATTATAACAAAAAGCTTAATTTAGATGCAGTTTCTAATCTTTTAGAAATTGAAGATATAGCAGAGTTTAGCGACCGTTTAGCTGCTATTTTAAACCTTAAATTAGAACAGAAACAAAAGCTTCTTGAGACAATCAGCGTTAAAAAACGTTTAGAAATTTTGCTTAACTATCTAAGAGGTGAGATAGAAGTTATAAAAACTGAGGCTCGTATCAGAGAAAGGGTCAAGAAGCAGATGGAAAAGACCCAGAGAGACTATTATCTCCAGGAACAGATGAAAGCCATCCAGAAAGAACTTGGAGAACGGGAGGATGGAAGAAAGGATCTTGCCGAGTTAGAAAAGCGTATCAAAAAGAAAAAATTACCTAAGGAAGTAGCTGCGATAGTAAGGAAAGAATTTAACAAACTTTCTATGATGTCTCCTATGTCTGCGGAGGCTACGGTAGTCAGAAACTATATAGACTGGTTGTTAAGCCTTCCTTGGTATGAAAAAACTAAAGATAACATAGATTTAGAAAAGGTAGAATTTTTACTTAACAAAAATCATTATGGATTAGAGAAGCCTAAACAGAGGATTATAGAGCATCTTGCAGTGCAAAAGCTTACCAAGTCCATCAAAGGGCCTATTCTTTGTTTTGTAGGACCTCCTGGAGTTGGAAAAACCTCGTTAGCTAAGTCTATAGCTGAGGCTATAGGAAGAAGGTTTGTAAGGATATCGTTAGGTGGTGTAAGGGATGAAGCAGAGATCAGAGGACATAGAAGAACCTATGTAGGGGCTTTACCTGGTAAGATCATTCAAGGCATGAGAAAGGCAGGTACCATAAATCCCGTTTTTTGCTTAGATGAGGTAGATAAGATAGGTATGGACTTTAGAGGTGATCCTGCAGCTGCCTTGTTAGAGGTTTTAGACCCAGAACAGAATTTTGCCTTCCAGGATCATTATTTAGAAGTTCCTTATGACCTTTCTAAGGTACTCTTTATTACTACAGCTAACTCTCTTTATACTATCCCTGCGCCATTACTTGACAGGATGGAGATTATTGAAATTCCTGGATATACTGAAGAAGAAAAATTAGAGATAGCCAGAAACTATCTTCTCCCAAGACAACTTTCTGCTCATGGATTAAAACCTGAGATGGTACCTATTACTGAAAAAGCTTTGCTTGAAATAATTAGAAGGTATACTAGAGAAGCTGGGGTAAGAAATTTAGAAAGAGAGATTGCTAACATTTGTAGAAAAATAGCCAGAGAGGTTGCTAAGAATCCTGAGGAGTTTAAGCCGATAAAGATAGGGGTTTCTAAGTTAGAAAAGTTTTTAGGGGTACCTAAGTACAGGTATGGGATCGCTGAAGAAAAACCTCAAGTAGGGATTGCTACAGGACTTGCTTGGACTGAAACTGGAGGAGCTTTGCTTCAGATAGAAGCGGTTATCATGCCAGGTAAGGGGAACCTTCAGATAACCGGAAAACTTGGTGAGGTCATGCAAGAGTCAGTACAAGCAGCCATGAGTTATGTAAGGTCAAGGGCTCTTCAGCTTGGATTACCTTTAGATTTTTATAGAAAGATAGACATTCATGTCCATGTACCTGAAGGAGCTATCCCAAAAGATGGGCCAAGTGCAGGTATTACCATCGCAACCGCAATAGTTTCAGCCCTTTTAAAAATACCGGTGAAAAATACTGTCGCCATGACCGGTGAGATTACTTTAAGGGGTAGGGTCCTTCCTATAGGAGGACTTAAGGAAAAATTGCTTGCAGCCATAAGAGGTGGGATTAAGACAGTACTTATTCCTAAAGAAAACGAAAAGGATTTAAAGGAGATAAATCCCAAGATATTGAAAGATTTAGAGATTATTTTGGTGGATAATGTCGATGAAGTCTTAAAGCTTGCGTTAGACCTTCAAGATAGTTCGAAACTCTTCAAAGAAGCTCCAACGTTAGATGTATGGGAATTGGTAGACTTGCAGCAAAAACTTGCAGAAAAAACCATAGCTTTAGAACATTAAGTATAAGAATAGGTCTACTTATTTATTAGGGTTTCTACCGGGGTTAATTCCTCGGTAGAACCCCCCTTTTATCTCCAGAAATTATCATTCTTAGATTTGGGATTCTAATTTTTTATAATTAGAAAATTCATCGAAAATTAACATTTAATAAAAAAATTCATCGAAAATCAACATTTAAATTCATTCTGTCTCGGTAGTGTTTCATTAATTGTGTCTAAATTTTAGGGGGTAAGGGCTCCCTCTCCTGGGAAAAATGATAAAGTTAACCTCAAAATTAAGAAGGAGGGGAAGCCTATGAAAGATTTAAAAGACATGTATAATTTCATTGAAAATGAAGTTAAAAGAGTAGTAAAGGAAACCATAGAAGCTCTGGCTTTAGAAGAACGAAGAATATACCTTGATGAACATCCTGAAACTAAAGGAAATGGGTTTTATACCAGAAGTCTTATTACAAAGTTTGGTGCTCTGGATAATCTTAAAGTACCCAGAGTCAGAGAAGGAGATTTTAGACCGAAAATCCTTCCAGAAAAAAGAAGAGCATCTCTTGATCTTGGAGAAGTAATTCTTGGATTATTTGCTTCTGGGTCAAGTGTTAGAGATGTTTCTCGATTTATGGAAACGATTTATGGAGTTTATTACTCTCCTGCAAGTATTAGTCGACTTATAGAGGTAACGACTCAAGAGATAGATAGATGGAGGAATCGAGAGGTAGAGGAGGAGTATTTTGCTTTATATGTAGATGCTACGTTTTTAAGTGTAAGGAGAGGGAGTGTTAGTAAGGAGCCGGTATATGTGGTTGTTGGGCTTACGTATGAGGGGAGAAGGGAGATTTTGGGTTTTTGGCTTTTTGGTTCTGAGGGTGAGAGTGCGAATAATTGGAGAGAGGTATTGGTAGAGCTTAAAGGTAGGGGGCTAAAGAGGGTAGAGGTAGTGATAGGAGACGGATTGAGGGGACTAAAGGAGGCAGTGAGGATAGAAATTCCTGGTGCAAGATTTCAGCTTTGTGTACTGCATGCTGTGAGGGGTAGTTTAAGGAAAGTGAGGAATAAGGACAGAGAGAGGGTAGCAGAGAGCTTAAAAGGTATTTACAGGGCGGGGGATCGGGAGGAAGCGAGGGAGGGGTTGATGAAGTGACACTTGTCAAGAGAATTGTGTCTCCTTATAAAATCTCTTTACAAACATTTGCCTCAATTCGTATAAAGCAGACTTAATTAAAGGAAGTGGTTTTTG
>NZ_JASUTP010000007.1:0-65424 GCF_030445475.1 Thermodesulfobacterium sp.
AAGAAAGAAATTTTCCTGTAAAAAATATAAGATTTTTTGCTTCTCCTAAGTCTAAAGGTATAAAACTTCCTTTTAAAGGGGAAGAGATACCTGTGGAAGTTTTAGAAGAGACCAAAAGCTTTAAAGGAATTGATATTGCCCTCTTTTCAGCAGGCGGACAAAGAAGTTTAGATTATGCTCCTCTGTTTGCAAGAGATGGTGCGGTAGTTATAGATAATTCAAGTGCCTGGAGGATGGACCCTGAGGTGCCCTTAGTAGTTCCAGAGGTAAATCCTCAGGCAGTAGCCCAATATAAAAACAAAGGTATCATTGCTAACCCCAACTGTTCTACCATTCAAATGGTGGTAGCTCTAAAACCATTGCATGATTATGCAAAAATTAAAAGAATAGTAGTAAGCACCTATCAATCAGTTTCAGGGGCAGGGCAAAAGGCTATAGCTGAACTTGAAGCTCAGGTTAAGGCTTGGTGTATGGGAGAACCTATGCCAGAGCCTAAAGCCCTTCCTCAGTTTATTGCTTTCAACTGTATACCCCAAATAGACGTTTTCCTTCCTAACCGGTATACTAAGGAAGAGATGAAGATGGTAGAGGAGACCAAAAAAATCATGGAAGACGATACCATAAGGGTTACCTCTACCACGGTAAGAGTGCCTGTATTTTATGGACATGCTGAAGCTGTTAACATAGAAACAGAAAAAAAACTTACTGTAGAAAAGGCTATAGAACTTTTAGAAAAAGCTCCCGGAGTGGTAGTTTTTGACAATCCAGAAAAAAAGGTTTATCCACTTCAGATAGAGGTTGCAGGAAGAGACGAAGTTTTTGTGGGAAGGATCAGAGAAGACTTTTCTATAGAAAATGGTTTAAATTTATGGATAGTAGCAGATAACTTAAGAAAGGGTGCAGCCACCAACGCGGTTCAGATTGCAGAATTACTGATAAAAGATTATCTTTAAGTAATGAAAATTCTTGTAGAAGAAGAAGCTTTTTCTTATTATTTAACCCAGGAAATAATAAAAAAATATCCTTATGAGGTTATTCCTACTTACGAAGATTTTCGATGGAAAGCCTGGGCTTCCCAGGCAGAGCTTGTTTCTTTAGGTAAAAGATTTCTTTTTTTGATAAGGTTTAAGGGTAGGTTTTTCAGAGATTGTCCTGGAACTAAAAACTATCTTTGTTGTGGTTATAAAATCTTTCATTTTGCTGAAGGATGTTTGTTTGACTGCACCTATTGTATTCTTCAGCTTTATTTAAATCGCCCGGGCATAAAACTTTGGGCTAATGTTGTCGAGGATGGATTTCAAGAATTAGAAAGAGTTCTTAATAATGCCAGAAAAGAAAAAAGAGTACTGAGAATTGGAACAGGAGAGTTTGCAGATAGTATGGTTTTGGAACCCTTTGGGGGTGTTTCTGAAAAATTAATCAACTTTTGGGAAACGTTAAATCCTTTTGCTGTACTTGAATTAAAAACTAAGGCTTTTATTAAAGAAAATTACTTTAAAAAATTTAAATCTGACCCTAAAATTATTTTTGCTTGGTCCTTAAATACCCCATTTATTATAAACACCGAAGAACACGGAACCTCTTCATTGGAACAGAGAATTGAAAGCGCAAGATATGCGATAAAACATGGGTTTACAGTAGCCTTTCACTTTGACCCAATCATTTTTTACGAAAACGCAGAGGCTGAATATCCTCAAGTTTTAGAAAAGGTTTTAAACGCAATACCATGGGAAAAGATTGCCTGGATAAGTTTAGGAGCTTTAAGATACCCTAAAGAGCTAAAATACATCGCAGAAGAAAGATTTCCTCAAACCTCAATCTATGCTTATGAGTTTATCGAAGGCCTTGATTTAAAAAAGAGATACTTTATAGACCTCAGAAAAAAACTTTTTCAAAGTTTGGCTAAAATCATAAAAGAAGTGGAAGATAAAATAACCTTTTATTTTTGTATGGAAGGCGAAAGGATTTGGGAAGAAGTTTTAGGGAAACCTTTAAAAAGTTCTAACCAAGTTTGTCAGCTCCTTGACCAAGTGGCTTATAGACTGTGTCAGTCATAAAGCTGTTTTTTTTAACCATATTTTTGAGTTTTTTCCTTTTTGGTTGTGCTAACCAACCTAAAATCAAACGATGTACAGATTGTCATAACCAAATATCTTTTGATAAACTTCATCAACAAATAGATTGTACTAAATGTCATCAAGGTAACAGCAAAGCTTTTTCTAAAGAGGAAGCTCATCAAAATTTTTTAAAACACCCAGACTCTTTGGTAGTTTATCAGGTTTGCTCAGGTTGTCATAAACTTGAGCTAGACCGGTTTAAAAATTCTTTACATTACACCTACAAAACGATGATCTCAAATACCCTAAAGGCCTTTGGAATATATAAAAACATTAGTTTACAGGAACTTAAAACCTTTAATTATGAAAAACCTTTGGATAAGACCTCGGTGGTTATAGATTTTTTACGTAGAAGATGTTTGCTCTGCCACGTTGATTATGAAGGTGAAGACTATAAAAACACCCGAAGAGGTAAAGGCTGTTTAGCCTGCCATTTCGACCTATTAAATCACTCCATTGTTAAACCTACCATAAACCATTGTCTATCCTGTCATTATAGCAGTTACATAGGTTGGGATTACTTAGGATATTCCCCTCATAATTGGTATGAGGACTATCGTTCACCTTTTGTTGAAGGAAAACCACCTGAAAGGCCTTACGGAATTGAAGCCTATCAACTTTTAAAAAGTATACACTACGAAAAAGGATTGGTGTGTACAGACTGTCATAAAAAAGAAGAAGTAATGTTTGGTCGTAATAAAATAAAATGTTTAGATTGTCATCAAAATCTCAGTAAAAAAACCCATAACCAGAAAACCCTTTCAAAATACCGATGTGAAGTCTGTCATGCAAACTTTGTCAATCTTGATGGTAAGCTTTCTTGTATTCTTGAGTTTAATCCTTCGTTAGACGATTGGTACGGGTTGACTGTCCAAGAATCCTCTGAGGTTGAAAAATTTTTTGATTTATTGGCCAAATCTCCCAAATTAGCCAAACCTCTTATGAAAGATAAACTTACTGGTAAATTAAAAGAAGGATTATGGTTGTGTGGTTTAGGAGAGAGAACTTTTGAAAAACTGTTTTTAGGAAAGGATTTATATGGTAAAATGTGTGTTTTAAGAAAAAAGAACATAACCATCTATTACGACGAAGATTTGAAGTTGGAAGGTAGTTTAAAAAAATGCATATCTCCTCATTCCATAGGAAAAGGTAATCTTTTTAGCCCAGGAGGGTTATGATGCGACATGATGGAAGAGCTTTTGACCAACTTAGAGAGGTAAAGTTTACGATAGATTTTTTAAAGAATCCGTTAAGTTCTGTTTTGGTTGAGTTTGGCAACACTAAGGTACTTTGTACGGTAAGTTTAGAGGAAAAGGTCCCCCCTTTTCTTAAGGGTACAGGAACAGGTTGGATTACCGCAGAGTATGCCTTTATTCCTGGGGCTACTTTAGAAAGAACCCCCAGAGAAACTATGGGCCGAAAAGGTAGGTCTATGGAAATACAGAGGCTTATAGGCAGGGTTTTAAGAGGGGTGGTAGACCTATCAAAATTAGGAGAAAGAACCCTCTGGATAGACTGCGAAGTTTTAAACGCAGATGGGGGAACAAGGACTGCCTCAGTTACAGGCGCTTTCTTAGCCTTAACCTTAGCGGTTAAAAAGCTTATAGAAAAAGGAGTTCTCTCCACCTCTCCGGTTTTAGAATTCTTAGCGGAGGTTAGTGTAGGTAAGATAGGAGAAAACTTTCTTTTAGACCTTGATTATCAAGAAGATATAATTGCTGAGGTAGATGCTAATTTTTTTATGACTGAGTCTGGGAAAATAGTAGAAATTCAGGCAAGTGCTGAAAAAAGTTTGTTTACCTGGGAAGACTTAGAGCAGATGAAAAACCTTGCCTTTAAGGGTATTAAAGAACTGATTAACAAACAAAAAGAGGTGTTAGGAATATGAGCCAAAAAATAATCTTAGTTATAGCTACTTCTAATTTAGGTAAGGTTAGAGAAATAGAAAAAGCCCTTGAAGATCTAAAGTCTGAAATTAACTTAGAAGTAAAAAGTCTTAAAGATTTTTCTGAAATCACCCCTCCTGAAGAAACAGGAAAAACTTTTTTAGAAAACGCTTTGATTAAAGCTAAGTATTACGCTGAAAAAACCGGATGTTTGTGTCTTGCAGACGATTCTGGACTTGAAGTAGATGCCTTAAACGGTGCACCTGGGGTGTATTCTTCTCGCTATGCTGGAGAAGACGCAAATGATGAAAAGAACAACCAAAAGCTTCTTCAAGAGTTAGCTGATGTGCCTCCGGAAAAAAGAACCGCAAGGTTTAAGTGTGTCTTGGTTCTTTATCATCCTTGCGGAAAATATCTGGTTTCAGAAGGTGTATGGGAAGGCAGAATAGGTTTTAAACCTAAAGGCTCTTATGGTTTTGGATACGACCCTATTTTTTTAGTACCTGAATACCAATTTCAAAAAACTGCAGCAGAACTTCCTTCAGAAGAAAAAAATCGTTTAAGCCATAGAGGTAAGGCTATCCAAAACTTAAAAAAACAACTTTTATCATTCTTAAAAGACCTTGAACGATGTCAAAACAACTAATCTTAGAACTTGTCAATCATTTAAAAACTGATCTTATTTTTCCAGAAAATTTTCTTAATATCAACATCTTGGCTGCATTTTCTAAAAAACTTTCTAAAGAATTTAACTTTACTTCTTTAAAAAAAATCAGTAATTATCGTTGGTTTTTACCAAAACAAGTACATAGCGACATTTTCATAACCCTTTGGAATGGGTCTTCGGTTCCAGAGATTTTTTCTTTAGAAGGTGACGGAGTGCTTACAGACCAAGAAAGGCTTTTTGTTGGGGTTAAAACAGCAGATTGTGTCCCGGTGCTTTTAGCAACCAAAGACCGTAGAATAGTAGGTGCTATTCATGCTGGATGGAAAGGCACTGTGTCTAAAATCTTAGAAAAAATCCTTAGAAAGATACTTTCTCTAGGGTATAAACCTGAAGAAATTCTTTTAGCAATAGGCCCACATATAAAAGTGTGTTGCTACGAAATAAAAGATGAAGTTTTAGATGCTTTAAGAAAAAACTTATCTTTTTATGATGAGGTTATTCAACATAACCAAGGTAAAGTCTATTTGGATTTAGAAAAGGCCAATTTTTATCAAGCTTTATGTTTGGGTATTCCTGAGGAAAATGTTTGGGTGTCAAAGGATTGTACAAGATGTTTGCATAAGGTTTATTGGTCCCATCGTTATCATGGAAAGGAGCGAGGAGTACAAATAGCTTTTATAGGAAAACCTTAAGTTATGCTTTAAGTTATGCTTTGGGTTTATACATTTATCTATTATCTGATAGCAGGCCTTATTTTACCAAGAGAGTTTTTAAAACGTCCACGAAATCTAAGATTAAAATGGTTAAGAGATAAATTTGCTATTTTTAAACAAAAAGTCACCCATTCTTCTCGTTCTTTTATCTGGGTCCATTGTGTGTCTGTAGGGGAGGTTATCGCCCTTTCTACTCTTATTAAAAAACTTTCTAAAAACTATAACATCCTTTTAAGCACGATTACCGATACCGGACAAAAAGTGGCTAAAGACCGGTTTAAAGGATTACCGGTAGAAACTATCTATCTCCCTTTAGACTGTCCTTTTGCGATAAAAAGAACCTTAAAGGCTTTTAATCCTAAGGCTTTAATCATCGCTGAAACAGAAATCTGGCCTAATCTTATTCATACTGCAGCTAAAAAAATTCCGGTTTTTTTAGTAAACGCACGTCTCAGTGAAAAATCCTTTAAAAACTATCAAAAAGTAAAGTTTTTTTTCAAAAAAGTTCTTGATAAGCTTACTCTAGTAGTAGTACAAGATAAGATTTATCAAGAAAAATTTAAAGCTCTGGGAGTAAAAGAAGAAAAAATCGTAGTAACAGGCAATACCAAGTTTGACCTTGAAATTCCTTATGTGGAATTTTTTTGGGAAGGTTGGGTTAAAAAACCGGTTGTTATTGCTGGAAGCACCCACCATCCTGAAGAAGAAATTATAACCAAGGCTTTTCTTTCAGCAGTAAACCAAGGTACCTTGCTTATAGTACCAAGACATCCCGAACGATTTGACGAGGTGTTTTCACGGTTAAACCTGATGTTAGATAATTTGGAAGATGTAAAACTTTATCGCCTAAGCGCTTTATCTAAGGAATTTTCAGACTTGAAAGAAGTAAAAAGATGTGTCCTTCTTATAGACCAGATAGGTATCTTGGGTAGTCTTTACAGAATAGGAGACTTAGCTATCATAGGAGGAAGTTTTATCCCCCATGGAGGGCAAAATCCTTTAGAAGCGTTTTACTGGAAAAAACCGGTGATATTTGGCCCGTCTATGGAAAACTTTCCTTTTATCCAAGAATTTTTGGAAAAAGAAGCCTGTATTCAAACTAAACCAGAAAATTTATCTGAAACCTTACATCATCTTCTTAAAAATCCTGAAAAACTTAAGGCCTTATCTGAAAAAGCCTACCAAATATATCTTTCTAAAACAGGAGCTACAGAAAAAATTTTAAATTTATTAGAAAGGTATCTTTAAATTTTGGTTAACCAGGATATAATATTAAGTTAACTAAAAATCTTATCTTACAATCAGGAGGTTTATTATGAAACGAACTTTAGAGATGTTAGTTCTAAGTTTAGAAGTATCTAAACAAAGTAATATTAAGGTAGAAATTTTTTGGGGACTAGTAGGAGCTCTTTTGATAGGTATTTGTTCTAACCTTAAGTTTTATCTTCCTTTTTCTCCTGTACCGGTAACCTTTCAGACCTTTGGGGTTTTTATGACTGCTCTTTTGTTTTCTCCTGTTAGATGTGGTTTGGCTAATTTTTTCTATTTGTTCTTAGGTGGGTTAGGGCTCCCATGGTTTGCAGGGTTAACTGGTGGTTTTTTAACATTTTTAGGACCTACTGGAGGATATCTATTAGGTTTTCTTCCTGCAGCATTAATGGTTAGTTTGATATATTATAGGTTTCAATGGGCTAAAAGTTTTTCAGGATTGGTTTTGCTTTTAACCTTAGCAAATTTCGGGGTTATTCATCTTTTGGGACTGGTTTGGTTAGGCTGGGTTTTAAAAATTTCTGACTTAAAGGTTTTATTGAGCATAGGAAGTCTACCTTTTATCTACGGAGACCTATTAAAAATCTTTTTGGTAGTCTCTATTTTAAAGTTTGGTTTAAAAAAGTTCTAAATACCTCTTGTCAAAACCTTGATTAGGCTTTAAAATGTAAACGAGTTTTGGAGGGGTGCCCGAGTGGACGAAGGGGTGCGACTGGAAATCGCATGTACGGGCTAAAACCCGTACCGCGGGTTCGAATCCCGCCCCCTCCGCCATCCCTTTTTCACCGCTATCTCATAAATCACTTGTCATATTTAATAAACTCACTATCTTTTTATTTAAAAACTCTTGTTTTATAAGTTTTTTGACAATTATGTTAATTTTTTGACAGAAGCAAAGAAAAACCTGAATGTTTTTAGCAAAATTCAATCCATGAAAACTTGGCATAATTTTTGATAAAATTTCTAAAAAATTAGGAGGGAATTATGGCAGAAGAGGTTAAAGAAGGAGCGGAGAAGCAGGCATCTGAGAAAAAAGGAGGAAAAAAGAAATTTCTATTGTTTTTGGTGGTAGGATTTTTGATAATAGCTCTGGCTTCTGGGGTGGTTTTGTTTTTGATGGGTAAAAAAGGAGAAGAAAAGGGTGAAGGAAAAAAAGGAGTTAAAAAAGAAAAGGTTGAAGTTAAGGTTATCTATCCTATGGAACCAGTGGTGGTAAACCTCTTGGACCCTACAGGTAAACGATATCTTCAAGTAAGGTTAGCCTTAGGGGTAGCGGATAAAAAGGCAGAAGAAGAGATTAAAACAAAAGAACCGATGATAAGAGACGTAATCATCACCTATCTTAGTAGTAAAACCCCAGAAGAGGTAATTCAGCCAGAGGCTAAAGAGACGATAAAAAAAGATCTTTTGATAAAGATCAACGAAGCTTTAGGAGATGAAATTTTACAAGCCGTTTACATAACCCAATACATAGTGGAGTAGTTATGGAAAAAATACTTAGCCAAGATGAAATAGATGCGTTACTTTCTGGACTTTCTGAAGGCAAGATAGATACTACCCCAGAGGTCAAAGAAGAGGTTAAGGCTAAGCCTTTCGACTTTAGAAACTATACCATATCTACCCGTCTTAAGATCCCAGGGCTTGAGGTTATCAACGAACAACTTGCTCGAAGTTTAAGGATGCAGCTTTCTACGCTTTTAAGAGAAATGTTGGATATCTCGAATTTACCCCTTCAGATGGAAAGGTTCAAAGATTTTTTAAACAAAATTCCTGTACCTACCTCCATCCATATCTTTAAATTAGAACCTCTTAAAGGGCAATCTCTTCTTATTATAGATGCTACTTTGGCTTTCCTGTTTATTGAAAGGTTTTTAGGGGGAGAAAGGAAACATATCAAGGTTGAAGGAAGAGAGTTTACTCCAATAGAACAACGACTTTTAAAAAAAGTGGTAGACCTTATTTTTAACGAGTTAGAAAAGGCTTGGAAAAACATCTATCCTGTAAAACCTAAATATATTAGAGGTGAAGTAAACCCACAGTTTGCAAGGGTACTTATGCCTGAAGAAACTGTGGTAGTTACTGGTTATACGTTAGAGCTTGAATCTCTCAGCGGTAAAATACTCTTTTGTTATTCTCTAAGCACCTTACAACCAATAAAAGATAAGCTTTATTCTCCTTATCAGTTAGAAGAATATATAGACTTAACCTGGAAAAAGAACTTAGAAAACTACATTCTTAATAGTAGTGTACAACTAAAAGCTATTTTAGGAAAAGGCACCATTACCTTAGAAGATTTAGTAAACCTTGAGGTAGGAGATGTGGTAATTCTCGATAAAAAAATAGAAGAACCTATAGAGGTTTATATAGAAGGGGTTCCTAAAATTTTAGGCAAATTAGGGGTCTTTAAAAAACACCTTGCTATTCAGGTAGACAAATTTTTGTCTTCAGAAAATCCAGAAAATACAGAAAAATAAAAAATCAGGGGGAAAATAAATGGCTGAAGAAGAAAAGATTAACGGACAAACCCAAGAAGAAACATCCCTTAGTCCTGAAGATTTGATGGCTATGTGGGAAGAAGCTCTAAAAGAGGCTCAAGCTGGAACTCCAGAAACTCAAGAAGAAAGCGTTCAAACCGTTTCTCAAGAGCCATCCCACGACCTTTTTCAACCTAAAGAACCCTCAGTTAAAGAAAGACCTCCTACACAGCCAGCCAGCTTTGAGGAACTTAGCCCAACCCAAAAAGGAGGTTTACATCCGGACTTAGAATTTATTTTAGACATACCTCTAGAGATTTCGGTAGAAATAGGTAGAACCAAAATGCTAATAAGAGATCTGCTAAAACTCAACCAAGGTTCTATCATCGAATTAGAAAAGTTTGCCGGAGAACCTGTAGAAGTCTATGTAAACGGCAAACTGATGGCAAAAGGAGAGGTGGTGGTAGTAAATGATAGGTTTGGCGTAAGAGTTACTGAGATTATCAGTGCTCAAGATAGGATTAAAAAACTGGGGTCTTAGTCTATGGAATGGTTTTATTATTTACAAAGTATAGGAATCTTACTGCTTATTTTAAGCCTATTTCCTATAGCCCTCCATTTTTATAAAAAATATACTGTCAAAAATATGTCAGAAAGCCCGATCAAAGTTTTAGCAGTTAAACCTATAAGTTATAAGGCACAAATTTTGCTAATAGAGGTTGAAGGTAAAAAATTTTTGGTAGGATATTCAGATAAAGGGTTTAACCTTTTAGGGGAGATAAAGCATGATGGTTAGTTTTTTGGCCATTGCTTTACCTACAGTTAAGATAGGGGTTGAAACTGCTAAAACCCCAGAACAGTTTTCTACTATCGTACAAGTACTTATTTTACTTACTGTTTTATCTATAGCTCCAGCCCTTCTTTTGATGCTAACCTCTTTTACCCGATTGGTGGTAGTATTTTCCATCTTGAGACATGCCATAGGTACTCAACAGACTCCACCTAACCAGGTTTTAATTTCTTTAGCCCTTTTTCTCACCTTTTTTATCATGACCCCTACCTTTAAAGCTGTCTATGAACAAGCTTTTATACCTTACCTCAATAAACAAATAGGAGATAAAGAATTTCTGGAAAGAGCTCAAAAACCTTTTAAAGACTTTATGCTAAGAAATACTAGAGAAAAAGACTTAGCACTTTTTATCAAACTTAGGCAAGAAGAGCGTCCGAGAACGCCTGATGACGTATCTTTTTTTACTTTGGTACCAGCCTTTATGATAAGTGAGTTAAAAACCGCCTTTCAGATAGGATTTTTATTATACATACCTTTTCTGGTAATTGATGTGGTGATTTCAAGTGTATTAATTTCTATGGGAGTGTTGATGCTTCCACCTATGATGATCTCGCTTCCGATAAAACTTCTGTTGTTTGTGCTGGTTGACGGATGGAATTTACTTGTGATGTCTTTAGTAAAAAGTTTTCATTAAAGGAGGGGTAAGAAAAATGACAGATGCTACCATTTTGACATTAGCTAAAGAATCTATCAAACTTTGTATCTTAATTTCTGGCCCCTTTTTACTTACTGCTTTGATCGTTGGTTTGATTATCAGTATCTTACAGGCAGTAACCCAAATCCAAGAAATGACTCTTACTTTTGTTCCTAAGATTTTGGCACTTATTGTTGTGTTTGTGTTAACCTTGCCTTGGCTATTAAAAAAATTAATCTCCTTTACTGAAAATCTAATTCTAAACATTCCAAATTTGATTAGTTAAAGGTAGTATGGAGCTTTTAAAATTTATCGAAAATCAAGTTTTTCTGTTTTTTTTGGTTTTTTATAGAATCCTCCTTCTTTTTGTGCTTTTTCCTGTGTTTGGGGCGGTTTATTTTCCTACTAAAAACAAGATAACCCTTTCTTTAGTTTTAGGCTTGGTTTTAACCCCTGTGATTAAGATAAACCTCCCTTCGTCTTTTAACGTCTATCAACTCTTTTTATGGCTTGTGTCGGATTTTCTGTTTATCTTTATGGTATCTTTGCTTTTTAGGATTATCTTAGCTGGGATTCAGGTAGGAGGTGAACTGGTAGGATATCAGATGGGATTTGGTATTACCCAAACCATAGACCCTCTTTCAGGATTTAGCTTGCCGGTAATCTCTCAGTTTGTCTACATCATATTTCTTTTCGTGTTTTTTACGTTTGACTTTCATCATTATTTAGTAAGTTTTATTTATTATAGTTTTGAAAGAATACCTCCTGGAAGCTTTTGGCTAGACAACAACCTTGGGCTTTTGGTGGTAAAAAAAAGCCGATTGATGTTTGATTTGGGAATAAGATTTCTTGCTCCATTGATGGTACTTATGATGCTGGTTTATATAAGCCTGGCTATAGTGGGTAGGTTGATACCCCAGATAAACATCATGTTTGTAAGTTTCCCTCTAACCATAGGTATAGGATTAATCTTTTTGGGGCTTATGTTGATTTTATTACCTAAGATAATGTTACCCATTTTTCAAAATTATTTTAATGTGCTACACGGAATTTTAATATATTTTAAGTAAAGAGGTAAAAAACTATGCCAGAAGAACTCTTTGAGGAAAGGACAGAGGAGCCTACGCCTCGACGGAGAGAAGAAGCAAGAAAAAGAGGACAGATTGTCAAAAGCCGTGAACTTTCCTCAGTAGCAGTATTAGGTACCGGCTTTTTTGGCTTTATGTTGTTAAGTTTCCTGTTTTTTCAGCAGTTTTACCTAATTTTTTATCACTGTATAAACAGCTACTATACAGATTTAAATTTATCTTTTTTGATATATCTGGCACATTTTTTACTTAAAACATTAGGAAAGGTTCTTTTACCTTTCTTTTCTATCCTTTGTTTTGTGGTGATTTTGGTTTACCTTTTGCAAACCGGAGGTGGAGTTTTGGCTTCCCAAGCCATTGGGTTAAATTTTGACAGAATTAACCCAGTTTCAGGATTTAAAAGACTTTTTTCTCTTACCGCTGCGTTTGAACTATTAAAAGTTATCGTTAAACTTGCCATTATCACAGGTATTTCTTATTTTATAATAACAAAATATCTTCCTTATATCTTAAAACTTTTTGGAGTTTCTCCTAATTATTTAGCTTTTAGTTTTAAAGTTTTTTTAAAAGATTTCGTTTCTAAGCTTTTGGTACTTCTTGTGTTTTTAGGAATTCTTGATTGGCTTTATGCTCGTTGGGATTTAGATAAAAAATTAAGACTTACCAGGAAAGAGTTAAAAGAAGAGATTAAACAGACTGAAGGAGACCCGTTAGTTAAGGCTAAGATAAGACAAAAGCAAAGAGAGATGGCAAGAAGAAGGATGCTTGCCGAGGTACCCAAGGCAGATGTAATTATTACCAACCCCACCCACTATGCTGTAGCTCTTAAATATGAAATAAGTAAAGATCCGGCTCCACAGGTAGTAGCTAAAGGAAAAGATTTTCTTGCTCAAAAAATAAAGGAAATCGCTAAAGAACATAAAGTACCTATCTATGAAGATCCACCTTTAGCCAGGCTTCTTTATGAAAAAGTAGATTTAGGAGAATATATTCCTCAAGATCTTTATCAGGTAATAGCCAAGGTTTTGGCTTATGTATATAAACTAAAAAACAAAAAGGTGATGTAAACAGATGGAAAAAAGTTTAATAGTTAAATACATTCCAGATCGTTATAGTATATTTGCTGTTTTAGGTATAGTAGTTCTTTTTGCGATCATGCTTTTTCCTCTTCCTCCTTATCTTATCGATCTTACCTTAAGCCTTAATCTTTCTGTTTCTGTGTTAATTCTAATCATGACCATGCAAGTTAACAAACCCCTTGATTTTACAGGTTTCCCAGCTCTTTTACTTTTAACCACCCTCTTTAGGTTAGCCATGAACATAACCACTACTAGGGTGATCCTACTTAAAGGACATGAAGGCACAGTGGCAGCTGGTTATATCATTAAAAGTTTTGGAGAAGTAGTTGTAGGGGGCAATTATATAGTTGGTTTTATCGTGTTTTTAATCCTGGTGTTGATAAATTTTGTGGTTATTACCAAAGGAGCTGGTAGGATTGCTGAAGTAGCAGCAAGGTTTACACTGGATGCCATGCCAGGTAAACAAATGGCTATCGATGCAGACTTAAACGCAGGTCTAATAGATGAAAAAGAGGCCAAAAGAAGACGCGAAGAAATCGCTAAGGAAGCTGATTTTTACGGGGCGATGGATGGTGCCTCTAAGTTTATAAGAGGGGAAGCTATCGCAGGGCTTATTATCACTTCTATTAACATTATAGGAGGGATTCTTATCGGAACTTTACAAAAAGATTTAGACCTTGCGACTTCAGCCAAAACTTATACCATCCTCACCATAGGAGACGGATTAGTCTCCCAGATTCCAGCTTTGATTGTTTCTACTTCAGCAGGTATTTTGGTTAGTAGAGCTGCAGCAGAAGCAGGGCTTGGTAAGGATTTAGTAATGCAATTTGCCCAAAAACCAGAGGTACTTTGGTTGGCAAGTGGTATAGTTTTAGCTATAGCCTTGATACCAGGAATTCCCTTTTTACCTCTTTTTATTTTTAGCGTAATCCTTTTTTCTTTAGGATATGTAGCCTATAAAAATCAGCAAAAGGTAGAGGCTGAAGAGGTAGCTAAAGAAGAGGCTCCACAAGCTCCACCTGAATTAGAAGAAATAAGACCTGTAGAACTTCTGGCCTTAGAGTTAGGATATGCTTTGATTTATCTTGCTGACGAAAACAGAGGAGGAGATTTACTTGAAAGGATTAAAAACTTAAGGAAACATCTTGCCCAAGAGTTAGGGATAAGGATCCCTTCTGTTCATGTAAGAGATAATTTAAGTCTCAAACCTGGAGAATATGTGATACTGATAAAAGGAGTCGAAATAGCTAAGGGAGAGCTTATGCCAAACTATCTTATGGCTCTTCCCTCAACCCCTGACCTCTCTCCTCCTTCTGGAGCCATTCCTACTAAAGAGCCTACTTTTGGTATGACAGCCTATTTTATTCCTGAGGACCAAAAGGAAGAAGCAGAAATGACAGGTTTTACCGTAGTTACACTTTCTACTGTTATAACTACTCATCTTTCTGAGGTGGTAAAAAAACATGCAGACGAATTCTTGACTAAACAAGAAGTTCAAAGGATCTTAGACAGTGTGAGTAAATATTATCCCAAAATAGTTGAAGAATGTTTAAACAATGCTAACTTAACTTTAATCCAAAAGGTATTACAAAACTTAATAAAAGAGGGTATTCCGTTGAAAGATTATGTTACCATTTTTGAAACCATAAGCGACTATGCTCCCTCTATAAAAGATCCTGACGTACTTACTGAATATGTAAGACAAAAATTAAACAGGTATATAGTAAAACCATACTTAATCGACGGAAAGCTTCCTGCATTAGTAGTAGGAGATGATATAGAAGAAACCTTAAGAAAATCACTTCAAAGAACAGAGCAAGGAGTTTTTCTGATGATAGACCCTAAGATAGGAAGCAAAATAGTAGCAGCCTTAACCCAAGCAGTAGAAAGGGCAGGGCAAAAAAACATAGTTCCTGTTATTATCTGTAGTCCTACTATAAGAAGACATCTTAGAAAATTAATAGAAAGAAGTCTCTATTATGTTCCAGTAGTTTCGCAAGCAGAAATACCCTTTGAAGTTCAAATTGATGTGTTAGAAGTGGTAAAAATAGTGAGAGATTAGGATAAAAAATGAAGATCAAAAAGTTTAGAGGGAGAACGATTTTAGAGGCTTTAAATCAGGTTAAAAAGGAATTTGGGGAAGATGCAGTTATTTTGAACTCAGAAAAGGTAAAAACCGCAGAAGGAGATTTTTTTGAGATTACCGCAGCCATCGAAGAAACAGAAGTCCCTGTTGTCTCTCCGACTCTCGAAGACAAAAAGTCTAAAAACTTTTCTTATACCCTTGACCAAGAGTTAAAGAAAGATTTAGAAGAAATCAAAGAGCTTTTAAAAAAAGTTTTACATCCCCAGTTAAGAGATATCACTTACTTAAAATACTTAGAAAAAGGAGTACCAGCTTTTATAGCTAAAGAAATGGTTGAAAAAAACCTGGACCTTCCCGAGTATATTTCTGTTAAAATAAAAGAAAAAGGAGTGGTTCCTCATTCTAAATACCAAGTTTTTATAGGAGAGGGTGGAGTAGGGAAGACCACAAATATTTTTAAAATAGCTGTTTGGTATAAATATAAGTATGAAGCTAAGGTGTTAGTTTTAAGTTTAGACACTTATAAAATAGGAGGCGCTTTCCAGACAAAAAGGTTAGCAGAACTTTTGGAGATAGATTTTGACATAGTAGACATAGAAGATTTTAAAGAAATAGCCCAAAGTTTAAATAAATATGATTATATTTTAGTAGATACACCAGGGCTCAACAAAAAGTTTAGTACTCACGATTTAGAGGAACTTGCGCAAAGGCTACCGTTTTTAAGGTTCCAGTGGGTAGTTAAGGCTACAGAACATTTTGAGTTTGGTTTACGGTTGTGGGAAAAGATAGAAAAACTTCCGGTAGAGGGTGTATTTTTGACCTTTACAGATAAGATAAAAAATAGTTTACCTATACTTTGGTTGTTAGAAAGTAATCTCCCTCCTCTCACCTTTATCTCTAACGGAGAGAGAGTGCCTGAAGACTTGTTAAAGGCTGAGGAAGATGTTTTGATAAAACTCTTTTTAAGGGGTTTTGAATAAAATAAAAAAGTAGGAGGTTTTATGAGAAGCATAGCTGTGGCTAGTGGAAAGGGTGGGGTAGGTAAGACAAGCTTTGTGATAAACCTTTCGTTAGCCCTTACCCAACTACAACAAAAGGTACTGATTTTTGACGCAGACTTAGGATTGGCAAATGTGGATGTTATGTTAGGTATTTCTCCGAAATATGATATAAGATATGTGTTAAACGGTGAAATGAGCCTTAAGGATATTATCTATTCCACAGATTATAACATCGACATCATACCTGCAGGATCTGGAGTAGTAGAGCTTACCCATCTAACTTCTATGCAAAAACTTCTTCTAAAAGAGCAAATGGAAGAGGCTTTTAAAAATTATGATTACTTAATCTTTGATGCTTCAGCCGGTATTTCAGAAAACGTGTTGTTTTTCTTTTTATTAGGGGGGGAAAGGATAGTAATCTGTACCCCTGAACCTACCTCTATAGCCGATGCTTATGCCTTGATAAAAGTAGCCTATAAAAAACATCGTATTAAAGATTTTTATTTAGTAGTAAATATGATAAATCAAGAAGAAGATGGAAAAAAAATCTATCAGCAACTACTTTATGTACAAGAAAAATTTTTACCTGAGATAAAGCTTTCCTATCTCGGAGGAATTCCATATGATGAATGTGTAAAAAAAGCCATCCGTTCGCAAGTTCCTTATCTTTTATTGTGTCCAGATAAACCTTGCAGTTTAAAAATTAAAGAAATAGCCTATAAACTTATGAAATACAATCCTCAAGCTTCTCAAGGGTTAAAGGCTTTTTTAGAGAGGGTAGTGTCTTTATGATAAAACTTTCTCGAAAAAGGATAGTGTATGGTTCCTAAGATTATTAATAAAGTACTTTTTCAAAAGCCTCCTTTAGAAAAGGTGATAGAAGAGTTTTTACCAACTATCAACTACTGGGCTAATAGATATTCTTTTCAAGGGCAGCCTGTAATTAGTAAAGAAGATTTGGTGTCTGCAGGAGTTATAGGTTTAATAGAGGCTTATCATCGATATGATCCTACCAAAAAAGTTAAATTTAGAACTTTTGCTGAGTTTAGAATTAAAGGTGCGATGCTTGATGAAATTCGAAAAATAGATATAATACCAAGAAGTATAAGGGATAAAATTTCTGAATTAGAAAATAAAGTAAAAGATTTATATAAAGATTTAGGAAGAATGCCAGAAGAAACAGAGATTGCTGAGGCTATGAATTTAAGTTTAGACGAATATCATAAGCTTTTAGAAAACATTAAAGGAATTACTTTTATAGACATTCAAAGTTTTAAACAGAGAAGTCCTGATTTAGAAGAAGAGGACATTTTTGAGTTTATAGGAGATAATAAAGAAGACCCTTTTGAAAAATATTCCTTAAAAGAATTACAGGAGGAGCTTGAAAAGGCTTTAGAACATCTTACCGAAAAGGAGCGTTTAGTTTTGGCTCTTTATTACTATGAAGGACTTACCATGAAAGAAATTGCAAAAGTTTTGGAGTGTACAGAAAGTAGGGTTTCTCAACTTCATAACCAAGCTATCATAAAACTTAGAAGTGTTTTAAATCAGTCCAAGAGAGGAGGATAGGGGGTATGGCTCTAAATACTAATTTAAAGGTATTGGTAGTAGACGATTTTGCCACGATGAGAAAGATCATAAAAAACATCTTAACCCAGTTGGGTTTTAAAAACATCTTTGAAGCAGACGACGGAAGTTCTGCATTAGAACTATTAAAAAAAGAAAAAATAGACCTTATTATTTCTGACTGGAATATGCCTAAAATGAATGGGTTAGAATTACTAAAAGCAGTAAGAAATGACCCCAATCTGAAAGATACAATATTTGTAATGGTAACAGCTGAGGCACAAAAAGATAACGTTATAGAGGCTATTAAACACGGGGTTAATCAATATATAGTTAAACCTTTTACCCCTGAAACTTTAAAGGAAAAATTAGAAAAAGTTTTAGGAGGATAGTTTGGAAGAAGAACTAAAAAAAGATTTAGAAGACATCAAAAAAGATGTAGAACAAACTTCTTCAGAAGAAATAAAAGAACCATCTCAATCTGAAAAACAAGAGGAGGGAAAAGTCGAACAGAAAACCAAAGAAGAAATTCTTCCTCCTGAAAAAGCCTCTACATTAGTAGAAGAATTGATAGAAAAACCTGAAGAGTCTGTTTCTAAAGAAATACCTTCAGAAAAGACACCTAAACCCTCTAAAATAAGTTATTTAGAAAAATTTAAAAATCCATGGATATGGGGTATATTAGGGTCTACAGTACTTCTTTTGGCAGGCATTTTTTTTATATTTAAAATCTTCTTTTTTAAAGAACCTAAAGAACCTCAGCAAACTTCTAAGGTTGAGCCTCTCTCTGAAATAACCGAATCTTCGGTAGAGAAAAAAACACCTGTAAACGCCTCCGAAACTTCAAAGGTCTCTAAAATCATCATTTCTCAAATAGAACAAAAAGACACTTACTATCCCTATAAACTTGAAATGAAAGAACTTTTAATCCCTGTAGGAAATAAAGATTATTTAAATGTAGATGCGGTGTTCTATTTCGATAACAGCACCACGATGAAAGAAATCGTATTTTCAGAAACAGCTTACCGAGAATTTCTCTACGAAAAGCTACAAAAAGTACCTTTATCTGTTTGGTTTGATGGAAGCAAGAAAAAGGAATTAGAAGAAAATTTAAAAGAAGAAATCAAAAAAAAGGGAATAACTCCAGTGCCACAGAAAATAGAAATAGAGGGAGTGGTGTTTAGGGGTTAAGGATGAGTGGTTTGACTATTACTTTTTTGATCATTCTCGTGATGGTAGATCTTCTGATGATAGCAGGGTTTGTGTTTTTTTATCTAAAATTTAAAAAGGTGTTTGACCTTCCATGGGAAGAAATCAAAGAAAGTATAGAAAGGGCTCAAGAGTTGGTAAAAAAATTAGAAGAACTTCAAAAGGCATCAAAACCTTTAGTAGAAGGAAGGGGTAAAGATAGGTCGGTTAAAGACCAGGTTTTTTATCTTTCAGAAAGAGGTTTAAGTTCTAAAGAAATAGCTAAGCAGCTTAAAATAAGTGAAGCAGAGGTAGAGGTTATTTTATCCTCTAAAAAATTAAGGTAAAAATAAGATAAACCCATGCAAATAACAGCCCCTGCACCGATACTTTATCTTCCAGAAAACCTTTGGTTTCTTTTTAGTCGACCGGGTAGAGAGTTAGTTATCAGGGTTGTAGGAATAGAGGGTAAAACCTTAAATCTCGAGTTAGGAGGAGAAAAATTTCAAGCAAAGATAGCTGGGACAGTAAATCCAGAGGATTTTAAGGTCGGAGAAAATATCAGGGTAAAGGTTTTGCAAACAGGAAACCCGGTGGTACTTCAGGTTGTTTCTGGAGAAAAAACCAGTAGTGATTTAAAAATTTTATATATTCTATCTCAAGCAGGGAAAAAGGAAAATATTAACTCTTCTTATGTAAAAGAAGAATTAAATCTCCTTTCTACCTTATTCACAGATCTTTTTATCAAAAAAGACAAAAAAAATAAACCCTTAGAAGAAAGTATTAAAGAACTTTTAGGTGACAAAGTTAAAGCTGCAACTCTTTTTTACCAGGAAGATAGTTTTTTTATCCCCTTTCTGTTTAATGATGAACGTTCTTGGGGATACATAGAATTAGGTCCTCCTCAAGAAAGAAAAGGAAAAATCAAACTTTTTTATCTTAAGTTTTATGGAGAATATTTAGGACTGGTTGAATGTTTTTTCAGTTATGACGAAAAAGAAATACTTTTGGAACTTTATTTTTATAATAAGGAAGCATATGAACTTGCTAAGATGGAATATAAAAATTTAAAGAACCTCTTTCTTTTTAGCCAAAATAAGATTATAATTAAAATATCTTATGAAGAAAGTCTGCCAGGGTCTATAATAGAAAAACGTGTTTAAAAAGTTTTAAAGAGGTATGATAAGGATGAAAAAAGCAATGGTAGTAGACGATTCTAGTGCTATCAGGCAAATAGAGAGAAAATATCTAGAAGAGATGGGGTTTGAAGTATTAGAGGCGGAGAACGGAGAAGAAGCCTTAAAGGTTCTTAACGAGCATCCGGACGTTCAACTTATTTTACTTGACTGGCATATGCCAGTAATGAATGGTTATGAATTTCTATTAAAACTGCGTGCCAACCCTAAATGGTCTGATATCAAGGTTATGATGGTTACCACAGAAAACCAACAAAAAAGTGTAATAGATGCCATTCTAGCAGGGGCTAATGAATACTTGATGAAGCCTTTTGATAAAGAGATGCTTGAAACAAAGATTAAGTTTCTTTTAGAGGGGTTCTAAACTTATGATCCGTGTCCTTGTAGTTGACGATTCTGCTATCATGAGAAAATTGATAGTAGATATCTTAAAAGAAGAAAAAGATATAGAAGTAGTCGATACTGCCAAAAATGGTCGTGAAGCGATAGAAAAGGCTAAAGCTTTAAAGCCTGATGTTATCACATTAGACATCGAAATGCCTGAGATGGATGGACTTGAGGCATTAAAAATTCTCAAAAAAGAGGTACCATCTGCTAAGGTTATTATGTTTTCTTCTTTAACCCAAGAAGGAGCTAAAGCAACTATTGAGGCACTTGCTTTAGGGGCATACGACTTTGTTCCTAAACCTTCTACTAAATCTTTTTTAGAAAGTGTAAAACAGATCAAGGATCAGCTCATACCTAAAATAAAAAGCGTTGTTCCTATAAAAAGAATATCACCTATCTATCGTCCTTCTCCGGTTAAAAAGGTTTTAAAAACAGATAATTTTAATGTTTTAGGTATAGGTGTTTCTACAGGTGGTCCACAAACCTTGATGCAGATTATTCCCAAACTTCCTAAAAATTTCCCTGTTCCTATCCTCATCGTTCAACACATGCCTCCTCTTTTTACTAAGCAACTTGCAGAGCGTCTTGATGGTCTATCTCAACTAACAGTAAAAGAAGGAGAGCAGGGAGAACCGATAAAAGCTGGGGTGGTTTACATAGCCCCTGGAGATTTTCATATGGTAGTTAAAAAAGAGAACGAAATACATAAAATTCGTCTTCATCAAGGACCACCCAGAAATTTCTGCCGTCCTGCGGTAGATGAACTGTTTGAATCTATAGCCGAGACCTATGATGGAAGTTCGGTAGGACTTATTTTGACAGGTATGGGTAGCGATGGTAAAGAGGGGGCTAAAAAGATAAAAGAACAGGGTGGGGTAATTTTAGCACAAGATGCTGAAACATCAGTTGTCTTTGGAATGCCTAAGGCTGTAATAGAAGCTGGATTAGCAGATGAAGTTTTAAGCTTAGAGCAGATCCCTCAAAGGTTAAAAGAAATTTTTAAGGTACAAGAAAATGCAAAGAGAGATGTTTGAGTTTTTTACAACTCTGGTTGAAAAAATAAGTGGTATTTCCTATAAAGAAGGTAAAGAATACTTGATAGAGAGCAGGTTAAACGAGCTTGCTTTAACCTTGGGATATAACAATGCAGAAGAACTTTATAAAATAGTAAAATCAAGACCTGACTATAAATTAATAAACGAAATTGTAGATTCTCTGACTACCAATGAGACTTATTTTTTTAGAGACCAACATCCCTTTGATACTTTAAAAAACCAGATTTTTCCTGAGTTGTTTAAAAAAAGAGAGAAAGAAAAGAAAATATCTATTTGGTCTGCCGCTTGTTCAACCGGTCAAGAGCCTTATAGCATTGCTTTACTTCTTCACGAATATTTCCAATCTTATTTAAAGACTTATCAAATAGATATCTATGCTACGGATATCTCCAAAAAAAGTATAGAAAAGGCTAAAACTGGAGTTTACAACCAAATAGAGGTCAACAGAGGATTACCTGTGGTATTTTTGGTCAAGCATTTTAAACAAGAAGGAGCTCACTGGAAAATAAACGATAACCTAAAAAATATGGTCCGTTTTGAGATTTTAAACCTTCTTGAAGTCTCGCAAAAAGTAAAGACTAAATTTGATATTATTTTTTGTCGCTATGTTCTGATATATTTTTCTCAAGAAACCAAACAAAAAGTTTTTAGAGATTTGTGGAATGTATTAAACCCTGGCGGTTATTTAATTTTAGGAGCTACAGAGATAGCTCCGGTTTCTTTTCCAGATATGGAAAAGAAAATCTTAGGAAAAACCGTCTGTTATTATAAAAAAGATTAACTTCAAAAAACTTAGCCTATGGACTTTAGACAATTTAACTCCTTTGAAGAAGCTAAAAGATTTTTTAGAGAAACGGTTAAGAAACTTCATCCTGATAGAGGAGGAGATAAAGAAGCATTTTTAGAGTTTTTAAAAAGTTATGAGGAGTTTTTTCAATCCTATCAGACGGCTTCTAAAGTTAAAGTTTTAAAAAATCCTGTTTTAAAAGGAAATTATTTTTTTTCTGTTTTAGAGTTAACGGTAGAAGAGGTAGCCCTTGGGGGAAAAAAGAAAATTACCATCCCTGGAGAAGAGAAAGTCTGCCCAAAATGTGAAGGATTAGGTAAGAAAAAAGATGGTGCATATTCACAATGTGGTTTCTGTAAAGGCAGTGGTTTTGTAGAAACTTATGACCAAAGAAAAGAGGCGATCTCTTATCTTACCTGCCCTTATTGTAAAGGGCAGGGTGTCATCCTCACTGAAAAATGTGAAGAATGTAAAGGTAAAGGGTATGTTAAATTACTTAACGAGTTTTGGTTGGATATACCTTTAGGATTAAAAGAAGGAGATTATATATATGTAGAAAAGGAAAGTTTAGGGGTTGACTATGATCTTTATTTAGAAGTAATCATTAAACCTCATCCTTATTTCTCTCTTGAAGATGGAAACCTAAAATATCGCTGTCAAATTCCTTTTTGGGAGATTCTGTTAAACGATTTCATCACCATCAAAACCTTAGAAGGGGAAGAGGTGGTTTCTTCTTCCCTTTTTACAGAAGGCCAACCTGTAATCCTTAAGGGTAGAGGTCCCTTTTTTCCCAACGGAAAAAGGGGAAATTTAATCGTTGATTACCATATTTATTTACCTAAAAAACTTCCTCCCAAAGCAAAAGACTTACTCAAAAAAGTAGTAGAATTAATAGAAAAATAGAAAGTTTAGTCTTCTATTATCCCAGCAAAGTCTAAAAACACCTTCCATACTTCCTTTTTATGTTTTGGGAACTCTTCCAAGATAAGAGATTGCCATTTAGGTGGTTTTGGAGTTTTTAAAAGTTTTAATCCTGCTTCTTCAGGGGTTTTATTACCTTTTTTTAAGTTACATTTTTTACAACAAAGGACTACGTTTGTCCAAACAGTTTTTCCTCCTCGGCTCTTAGGGATTATATGATCTATAGTTCTATCCTTAGGATTTTTTAGAAATTTTCCACAATACTGACAGGTAAAACCATCGCGTAAAAACAAATTCTGTCTAGAAAAAATAACTTCAGTTTTAGGAAGTCTTTCATAAAAAGGTAAATATATAGCCTCAGGTATAAGTATAGAAATAGAAGGACTTTTAATTAACTGAGCCCCGTTTTCATAAAACTTGCTTACTTTTATCCATTCCTCAAACGTATGGGTAGTCCAATCTGAGGTTATTACCTTTGCAGTACCTTTAACTAAATGGCAAATAGCCTTCTGTACAGTAGTTATCTGTATTGCCTGGTAATACTTGTTTAAAACTAAAACCTTTTCGTTTAAAAGTGATTTTTTCATTTATTATAAGTTAAGGGTTTGTTTAAATCGTTTAAGCCATTCCAAGGCTTTTAAAGCTAAGTCTTCAGAAAGACTTCCTAAACCACAGGCAGGAGTAAACAAACTCTTTTTTAACAGTTCTTCCTCAGAAAATCCGAGCTTTACAGCAAGATCCTTCAACTGAGTCTCAAACTTTTTCATAATCTCTTCAAAACTTGTCTCTTTTAACTGAGTACTGTCTGTTGGTATAACTCCCCAGGCTAAATATTTATTCTCTTTTTTTAGAAAATTTCTAAGTTCTTCGGCATAAATACTTAATTTTTCGTAAAAATTAAAACTGTCAAAACTTAAGATATCTACTTCAGAGCTTAAAGGAAGATCCCAAGAGGTATTAGCACAGATGTGAATACCTATCATAAGGTTGAAGTTTTTTAAACCTGAGATTACCTCGTTTAACATGTTAAGGACTTCTTCTTTAGTAATGGTAATAAAAGATGATGAACCAAAACCTGCAAGACCTGGTTCATCAAGAAATAAAATTACGTTATAGGCGATCTCTTTAAGCTTTAATCCCTGAGCCAAGGCTTTAATCAGGACAAACTTGACGATAAGGTCTTTAAGGTCTTCCCTAAAAATGGGACTTTCTCCATTAGGTAGTTTTAAGCTTGAGGCTAAGGTAAAGGGGCCTGTGATTTGGCCTTTTACCATATTAGGTTTAATTTCAGAGGCTATTTCTAAAAAAAACTTAAAACCAAGGGCTGTAAATTCTGTAAGTTCAAAGTTAGCCAACTCAGACAACTGATTTTCTTCTATGATTTTCAGATATTTTTCATAAAAAATTATCATCTGTTCTTCAAAGTCAGGAGAAGATATATCTAAGATTTCTTTTTCCCAGTTAAAACCTGGAAAGCCTTCGTTAAACTGAACGAGCATTCCTTCGTTTTTACGTTTAGATAGTTGAGGCCAAGCAGGTATGTCTAAGTATTCAAAAACCATTTTTACCGCTTTTTCAGGTTCAGAAAAAGGAAGACTGCCTATATGAGTGGTTTTTAAGTTTTGAACGATAGCCTCCATAAGATAAAACCCCCTTAATCTTGATAAATTACCAAAAAGTTTTTATAACTTTAACTAAAAATTTAGATAAAGGCAAGACAGAACAAAGAGTTTTTTCCAAGATTTTTATACAAGGTTCCTATAGGGTTCTTAAGATCAGAAACTTTATTTTACATAATATACATTATCGGAAGTTGTTTTTAAGGAACTACAGATGTAAATTATACAGACAGATTATAAAAATTTAGAAAGACTTTTCCAAACATTCCTTTCGAAAAAACTACCTTCTACATTTTCTTCCATTTCTAAAAACATTTCATAAGGAACAGCAAAAGTAAAAAGGTTATCTCCAAGTTGTTTTCTAACATTTTTTCTTGCTGAAAGGTCTGTCAATCCAACTACTGCTTTTTGTGGAACTGATTCTCTTTGTTTATACGCATAGATACCAATTGCCTGACACCCTGCACCCCAGGGAATGATTACACTATCCAAAAAACTGTTTCTCCCATAGTTTGCAAGAACAACAAGAGCAGAAAGTTGATGAGGGTTAACAGGAAAGACAATTACAACAGGTCTTTCTTCATGAATGTCTACATCTTTTAAAGGTTTAAACACCACATATTTTGTCGGAACTTCCATCATAGGTAACTCTTCTACAAACTTTTTTACCTGTTCAGGAGTTTTCAAATACCTTTCTCCTTCTAAAAAATCTTCAAGAAATTCTTTAGTTACATACGGTTTTAGATTTTCTGCTACAATTTTACCCTTCTCCCAGTTTTTATTTCCTGAAGAAAGAAAATAATAAAAACACTCAATCCCTCCTGGGAAATCAAGATATTTATTTCCAAAACCTAACCCCACTCCTCCACCCCAACATCCATAAGTTTTTCTGTCAAAAACAGCTGTTTTTCCTTTTGCTACATTTACAAAAAGCCACATTACACATCCCCATCTTCCTTCTTTAAATTGTAAAGCATTTTCAGGTTTTACATCCGACCATATTACAGCAACTGGATTAAATTGCATTTTTAAAGCTTCTGCAATTTTACTTATCATTTTTTTCCTCCTGCAATAATTTTTATAACAAAATATGACGATATAAAATAATTTTGTAACCAAGCTTAAAGACTACTCAGTCTTAAAAATCTTATACACCACAGAAAAGTCTAGATGACCTAAATCTTTGCTTCTGGCAAAACCGTAAACCTCTTTTACGTTCTGCAGAACCATGCTAAAGGCTTTAAAATCTTTGAATAAGTCCTGAGCATAGTGAAGGTCTTTATACATCAACTCAACAGAAAAATGCGGTTCAAATTTCTCTTCAAGAAGCTTTTGTTTTTTTACTTCAAGAACATAAGACCGTCCAGCTCCGTTAGAAAGTACCTCTAAAAGAAGTTCTTTTTCTAAACCAGCCTTTTCTCCTATGGCCATAGCTTCAGCAAGAACTGCCATGTAACCACCTAATACCATGTTATTTATAAGTTTCAGTTTAGTAGCTTTTCCTACTTCACCTAAGTAAATCATATTACGACAAAATTTTTCAAAAATATCCTTTGCTTCCTCAAATTTATTTTGATCACCACCAACCAAAACGGTTAACTCACCCCTTTGTGCCGGGATAACAGAACCAAGCAGAGGAGCTTCTAAATAATACGCCCCTTTTTGTTTTAACTCTTTTTCGGCTTCAACCACATATCGATAATGGTTGGTGGTTAAATCTATGATGGTCTTCCCCTGAATATCACCCTCGACAAGACCGTCTTTTCCAAAAATAACCTTTTTGGAAGCCTCACTGTCAGAAACTATGATAAAAACTTTATCTACCATAGAAATCAAGTCTTTGGGTGTTTCTACCAACTCAAGTTCCAACTGTTTAGCTTTTTCTTTAGACCTATTCCAAATGATTAACTCAACACCTTGCGAAATTAATCTTTTAGCTATCTCTCTGCCTAAGGTACCAAGCCCTATAAAACCTATCTTCATAAAGTCTACCTCCTGTTTTTGTTTTTAATTTTATTTTAATTAAAAACATATGATAAGACAAGAAAACTTCGTCTACCCTTTTAAAATACAAGAAACGCAGCTTTATAAAATAAAGGAAGATGTTATAATTACCACCAAAGACTACTTATCAAGGAGGTTTAGCTTGAAGTCCTGGGTTATTTATGTATTTGGGAGATGGATATTACTTTCTGGAATAGCTGGGGCCTTGATGCAGTATCTATTGAGTGATATGTTAAAAATCCATACCATACCTGCTTTTTTACTCAACCAATTCATCTTAGCTAATGTATTCTGGTTTATAGATAAAGCCATCTTTAAAGGTTATTTTAGTATTCCACATATTACTCTCTGGCAGATAGAAAAAAACGTAAAGTGCGCTGATTGCGGGACTGTTGGCGAAGGTTATAGAGTAGTAAAAGCCAAAAACTATGATCGTTTGAACGACCCCGAACCCGAATTTAGATGTCCAACCTGCAGAGAACGTAAACTTGAAGAATTAAGAAAAAGAGGTATAGAGGTGTAAGGATGAAAATATTAATCTTTGGTTTAGGGGCTTTAGGAACGGTTTTTGCTGTTTCTCTAAAGAATGCTGGGCACACTGTCTATGCCTTTGTCAAAGAAAAGTATCTTGATCAGCTAAAAAATAAACCTCTTCAAATAACCGGACTTTTTGGTGATAAACAAGCTTATATAGACCAATATTTTACCAACCCAGAAGATTTAAAACTCTTAGACCTTGATTTGATAATCCTTACCGTAAAAGCTTTTGACACCGAAAAGGCTCTTTCTCAGATAAAAAATTTTATTAAGCCTAACACGCTACTCTTAATAGCTCAAAATGGCTATGGAAATTACGAAAAAGCTATCCAAATTTTTCCTAAAAATCAAGTAATCCTTTCAAGGATTATCTTTGGAGCTAAAGTAATTTCACCAGGAATGGCAGAAGTAACTGTTTTTGGAGATGATGTCGTCATAGGTCAACCAGAAAAAGCCATTCCTAAAGAAACTTTAGAAAAAATAGCCCAAATCTTCACCCAGGCAGGTATACCTACCAGGGTTTCGGAAGATGTATATGCCATCCTATGGGAGAAAATCATCTACAATTCAGCCTTAAACCCTTTAGGTGCCCTTTTAGAAAGAACCTATGGGGAGCTTGCTGAAAACTATGAAACTCGATTTATCATGGACCAAATAATAGACGAAATTTTCACAGTTTTAAAGACATACAACATCCAGCTTAGATGGAAATCTTCTGAGGAATATAAAGAGCACTTTTATCAAAGACTTATTCCTCCTACAGCCGGTCATTATCCCTCTATGTATTATGACCTCAAAAACGGTAAAAAGACAGAAATAGACGCTTTAAATGGTGCCATCGTAAACCTTGCAGAGCAGAAAGGATTAGAAACTCCGGTTAACAAGTTTATTACCCTTCTGGTAAAACTTAGAGAAAAAGTCACTTAATCTTTTATCCAAAACGATCACCCTTTCACTTTTTAATTTTTAAAATACATCTTGACATATTGCTATTTTGCTATATTTTAAAAATTATATCTAAAAGGAGTGTTATAACATGAATAAAATGTATCAATTCTCCAAGTTATTTAAAGCCCTTTCAGACCCAACTAGACTTGAAATCATCGTTTATTTATCGATAAGACCTCATTGTGTATGTGAGTTAGTAAACCTTATAGGTTCTTCTCAACCCACCGTTTCACGACATCTTCAAGTATTAACCGAGGCAGGAATAACGACTTATCAAAAAACTAAATCGTTTATTGTATATAAACTTTCACCAAAAGATGAATTTATAGCCAAAGTTATAAAGGAGTTGCTTGAAGAAATGAAAAAGCAATCTTTATATACAAGTTTATCCGCTAAAACTACTCTTGAGTCTGAATTCGTAAAACCAGACAGATAAAACCTGATAACAGGAGGTATATTTTAAATGTTAAAAGAACTTAAGTTTTTGTTGATTGCGGCGTTTGTTTTTTTGTTCTTTTATTTTTTACCTGCTGAACAAAGGGTTATAGAAGGTTTAAAAGAAGCTGTCTATTTAACGCATGAATATGCAAGAGAACACGTAATTTTTTGTTTATTACCAGCACTTTTCATAGCAGGCGCTATTTCTACTTTTCTCTCAGAGGCTTCTGTGATGAAATATTTAGGAGCACAGGCTCCAAAAGTTGTTTCCTATAGCGTAGCCAGTGTTTCAGGAACCATTCTTGCTGTTTGTTCTTGCACCGTCCTTCCTATTTTTGCGGGGATTTATTTTAGAGGAGCAGGCATTGGTCCTGCTACTACCTTTCTTTATTCTGGTCCTGCTATCAACGTATTAGCTATAGTGCTTACAGGGAAAATCTTAGGTATCCACATAGGGATGGCAAGAGCCATAGGGGCTATAGCAGGAAGTATCATAGTAGGATTACTTATGGCCTATATTTTTAGAAAAGAAGAAATAAAAAGGTTAGGTGAAGTAGAAATTCCTCAAACCTTAAAAACCATTCCTTTTTACCAGAAGGTGGTATTACTCTCAACTTTGGTTGGTGTTCTTATTTTTGCCACCTGGGGTGGTAAGGAAGGTTTAGCTGGATTTATCTTTAATATAAAATGGTATCTTGTTTGCTTTTTAGCTATATTACTCGGAATGCAGGTAGTTTTTTGGTTTAAAGTTTCAGCTATTTATTTAATACTCACTGGATTTTTTGTGGTTTTAACGCAATTGTTGTTACATGAAAAGGAGATATCCTTCCTTGTAGGTTTGGTAGGTTTTAGCTACGCTCTTTATAAGACAAAAGGAGACATGGAAAAATGGTTTCAAAGCACCTATCTTTTAGGTAAACAAATTTTACCTTTACTTCTGGCTGGGGTTTTTGTGGCAGGTTTCTTTTTAGGAAGACCGGGACACGAAGCCTTTATACCTTCTTTCTATGTCAACTCTTTAGTAGGAGGTAATTCCCTTTTAGCCAACTTTTTTGCCAGTGTATTGGGGGTTTTGATGTATTTTGCTACTTTAACTGAAGTTCCGATCATCCAAGGGCTTTTAGGGGCTGGTATGGGATATGGCCCTGCCCTTGCTCTTTTACTTACCGGTCCAAGTGTAAGTTTGCCAAGTCTTTTAGTCTTAAAAAGTATCTGGGGTGTTAAGAAAACTTTTGTTTACGCATTTATAGTAATCTTTTTAGGCACCATTTCTGGATATATTTTTGGGATGATAAACTCTTAAAAAACTTTAAAAATAGTTAGGGGGTTGGTTATGCAGAGGTTTGTAAAGGTTTTTGGACCAGGTTGTTTAAAATGTGAAACCCTTTATGAAAACGTTAAAAAAGCTGCTCAGGAATTAGGAATAGAGGTGTTTATAGAAAAGGTTCAGGACATAAAACAAATGGCACTTTTTGGTGTATTTAAAACACCTGCCTTATGGATAGACGGACAGTTAGTTTCGCAAGGAGAGTTATTGTCTGTAGAAGAAATAAAAAAACTACTCTCAAAGTAACTGAAAGAGTTTACCCTTTTCTAACTTAAAAATTTTATTGCTAACCTCTTTGAGGAAATCTTTTTCATGAGAAACGATAAGATAGGTAGATTGCGTTTTTAAAAATTCTATGAGTTTGGCTTTACTTTGTTCATCAAGTCCTGCAGAAGGTTCATCCAGAAGATAACATACTGGATTCATGGCAAAAATTCCTGCTAAGGCAACCAACCTTTTTTCCCCACCTGAAAGTTTATAAACTGGACGTTCCAAGAGATGGGTTATTCCAAAAAAGTGGGCTACTTTATCTATTATCTCTTTAACTTCTTCATGACTTTTTCCCAAGTTAAGAGGACCAAAGGCTATGTCTTCTTTAACCGTAGGACAAAAAAGTTGAGAGTCTGAATCTTGAAATAAAAGCCCTATTTTTTGTCTAACCTCTATAAAGTCTTTTTCTTCTTTTCTTTCTTTTTCTAAAATAATTATCTTTCCTTTTAAAGGTTTAAGAAACCCCATGATAATGTAAAGAAGGGTGGTTTTACCTGCTCCGTTAGGACCTATAAGACCTATTCTATCCCCTACCCTAACCTCTAACTCTAAATCATCAAGAATCACACGGTCGTTATACTTAAAAACTAGACCTTTTATGTCTATAACTTTTTCCATAGAGAAGGTATTATATTTAAAAAAAGAAAATTAAAAAGATAGTCGTTAAGAAAAAGAACCCAAAAAACAGGTCTAAAGGTTTTAGATAAAAATGGTTTAAAACAGGGAAAAAACCTTTAAATCCGCGAGCTAGCATCGCTCGGTAAACCTCTTCGGACCTCTCAAAACTTTTAATCAAAAGAAAAGCTATTAGATAACCATAGGTTTTGTAAGTTTGAAGACTGTTTTTAGGTACAAAACCTCTGGCTAATGCTGCCCTCTTGATTTTAAGATACTCCTCGTGCAGCACGGTGATATATCGGTAAAAAACAAAAAATACAGTCACAAGTTTTGCAGGAACCTTGAAATGAAGCAAGGCATGAGCCAACATAAAAACGTTTGAAGTGCCAAGTAACGCAATAGTAGCCATCAAAATAGCATTACACTTTAAGGTAATAAGTAAAGCCTGATATACCCCTTCAGCACTAATCTTCAGATAAGGAGTTTCTATAAGGTAAGGGTTTGACTTATACATAAAAGGAATAAAAACCCAAAAGAACACCAAAAAAACATTGGCAGGAAATAAACGGGCTAATACCTTTTTAAATTCAAGCTTTGCCAAAAACACAAGCCCAAAACCAATAAGAAAATAAACGAAGGGATGTAGAAAGCCCTTAGCACCTACACAAAAGATTACAAAAACTATAAAACTTACAAGTTTAACCCTTGGGTCAAGGATATGTAAAAGAGACCTTCCTTCTGCAAAAACCTCTAAATGCATTTTTTACCTAACCTTTCTCTTTTCTAGCTTTTAACATAGCTAACAAACCTAAAATCCCTATTATATAACCTATACCTCCAATAATGTCCTGGAACCTAACTCTGTTTAAGTCCTTTTTCAACTCCAGAAAATTTCCTTTAAAAGAAACTAACTCCTCAGATATAACCTCTTTAACCACAACTTTTAACATTTCTCTATCGATTTCTACATTTTTTGAATTAGTTATTTTCATGCTCTCGACATCTTTTTTGTTTTGTAGATCAACTCTTTCTTTTTTTGTTATATTTTCTTTTGTTTTATCATTTGAAGCTACCTCTATAGAACCTTCTAATTTTTCCTCTGCTAAATGTCCTTCTCCTGCTATCAACCTTACCAACAAAGGTTCTTTTTCTTTTATCCTAACTTCAAACCTGCCCTTTTCGTCGGTTGTGGTTTGAGCTATTTTTTTTCCTTTCAAGGTATAAACTTCTATGGCACATTTCATACATGGAGCACCGTTTGCAAAATATCCTTCTCCAGAAATTTTTTCACCTTCTCTAAAAACAAATAGGTTCACCTTGTGGGCAAAACCATAGCTATACAAAAATAACACACAAAAGAAAAGTAATCCCAAAATAATTTTAACCCTCATTTTTAAACACCTCTGGCTTTATTTTTAACAGATATACCACAATAAAACCTGTTACCAAACCTTCTACCACGGCAATAGGTATATGGGCTATGATAAGGGTTTCACAGAGTATCAAAAACTTTTTTTCTGTGAGATAAAGAGAGAGCGCTGTAAAAAATCCTGCTCCTAACATACTTAGAAAGCCAGCTAAGAACCCAGAGATAAAAGATAGTTTTTGGTTTTCTCCTCTGATAAATCTTTTTAAAAGGTAGTAAGAGATCACACCAGGGAAAGCCATATTAAAGGTATTTATACCTAAGGTGGTAAAACCTCCAAATTGAAAAAAAAGGGCTTGAAGCAATAAACCTAAAAAGATGGCTACAAAGGAATTCCAGCCAAGGAGTATCCCTACCATTCCATTTAGTACTAAATGTGCAGCTGAAGGCCCTATAGGCACATGAATAAGAGAAGCGATAAAAAAGGCACTTGAAAGCACGGCTACTTCTGAGATTTTTCTGTGAGAAAGCTTTTTTAGGGCTATGGTTAAACCTATTAACGTTAAGCCCCACCCTGTTATCAAAACAGGAGGGGAAAGAACCCCCTCTGAAATATGCATTTATTTACCACCTTTCTTAGGCTTAGGATAGGCCTTTACCCAAATAACCGCATCTAATTCTAAAGGATACTCCTTTCCGTCATCTCCTTTTATCGTACCTCCATCAGTAATCGCGGAAAAACCCCACCATCCTTCCCAAGGCAGTGTATACTCAAAATAACCGTTTTCGTCGGTCTTTACTACCTGGGTAATCAAACTGTCATAAGGGGCTTTAAATCCTTGAGTATTTAAATATTCCACCTCAACCTCTACATTAGCTGCAGGTTTTCCGTCAACCAACACCCTTCCCTTAAACAAATTTCCCTCCCATAAGGCAAAAGGCTTAACCAAAGGAATTATCTCCACTTTTAGTCCAATAGGTTCATCCCACCCCTCTTCTTTTCCAAAAGCAGAAAAAACCACTTTAGTTATTTGTTGGATATATTTACCTTCAGCTGGTTCAAAATAAGGCTCTGGATCTACGTATAACTGATATAGACCTGGTTTGTTAAGACTTAAGTTGGTTACATATTTAGGAACCTTTTTGTTACTTCCCTTAGAAGAAGGTATATACTCTACCTTCCATTCCACAGGATATCTTTTGCCTTCTTCAAAAAGTTCACTTTTTTTAATCTTAAAATCCATGTGAGGCCCACCTTCCATAGGATGGGTAAACAAGGCTTCAACTCTAACTGGCTTCTTCTTATCAACCACGTTCTCTGTATCGGGCTTTAGCACCACAAAATGAGCATAAGAAAAAGTAGCACTTAACATTACAATAGATGTGCTTAAAATTACATTTTTTAAAAATTTTAGCATTTTAAACCTCCTTTTTTTAAATTAGTAACTACAATGGATAGATATAACCCTGATTTTACTTTTGTCAATATCATTTTAATAATTAGGCCCCAAATTTTTTTAGCCGCCCAGCGTGAGCCAAAAGCAGAGGCATCAGTTTATAAGCATAAAATATGCCTAATTCTCCCTTCAGACATTCTCTTTCTGTAAACCTTTCAGAGGTATTCCCTAAGACATAGGGAGACCAAACAAGGGTAGGCACAGGATGCCAGGAATGGGCTTTCATAATACATGGAGTAGAGTGGTCTCCTGTGATACAAAGTACTTGGGGATTTAAGTCTAAAATTTCAAGAAGGTATTGATCAAAAGACTCTATAGTTTTAATTTTTGCCTCAGCGTTTCCATCTTCTCCGTAAGAATCAGTCTTTTTTATATGGACAAAAAAGTAATCGTAAGTTTCCCAAACTTCTTTCAAAGCTTGGATTTCATCTTTCAGGTCTGTCCCTTTAACAGAAACTATTTTCATCCCTACAAGGCTTGCAAGTCCTTTATACATAGGATAGGTTGCTATACAACATGGGGTTACCCCAAACCTTTGTTGTAAGGTTGGAAGGTCAGGCTTTACAGAAAAACCCCTCAGCAAGACGTAATTGGCCTTAGGTTCATCTTTTAAGATTTCAGAGGCTTGATCGATAAACTTAGAGACAACCTCTACTACTTTTTTAAGCTCTGGATAAGGAGAAGAAACCGGGATAGGAGGTTTTCCTAAAACTTGAGGGTCTGTATCGTTTAGTTGATTTACCAGATCTGAAACTTTTTCTTGAAACCTAAAAACTACTACAAACCGGTGTTCCATTCCTGATTTTAAAATTACCTCAACACCATCTATGTTTTTTATTTTTTCGGAAAGTTTGGCGATTAACCTTTGGTTCTCTTCGGTAGAGATTCTACCTGCCCTTCTATCTATCACGACAGGATTTTGATTTTGATACTCCACCGTAGCAAAATTACCTCTAACAGCTATATCTGTATCTTTTAATTCTATTCCTACACCTAAAGCTTCTAATACACCTCTTCCTATAGTAACTTGAGAGGGGTCATAACCAAAAATCCCAAGATGTCCTGGACCACTACCTGGAGTAATCCCATAATCTACAGGAATATGAAGGCCTGTGGCTGATTTTTTAGCCAACTGGTCAAGATTAGGTGTATAAGCTAACTCTAAAGGAGTTTTCCCATCTTTTACAGGCAAATCTCCTACTCCGTCAAGTACCACTTTTACGATTTTAGCATCTCCCTTTTTGATTAGTTTTTCAACCAACCCCATCTTGCCCTCCCTTTTGTTTTTTTTACCATTTTATCATATAATTATAAAACCATGAAAACCTTAAAAATTATCTTTTTTATATTTGTTGCAGTCTTTTTATTTTATCTGATAGGATATCCTCTTTTGCTTGATGTGTCTTCTCTAAAAACACAAAACCCTAAGCTTACCGCTATGATGAAATATCGGATGAAACAATGGGAAAAAGAAGGAAAAAAGGTTCAAATAAAACAGATTTGGGTTCCGTTAAACAGTATTTCTCCTTACTTGATCAAAGCTGTGTTAATCGCGGAAGATGATAAGTTTTACAAACATGAAGGTTTTGATTTTGATGGTATAAAAAAGGCCTTGGAGAAAAATCTAAAAGAGGGAAAGCTTAAATACGGAGGAAGCACCATTTCTCAACAGCTCGCTAAAAATCTTTACTTAAACCCTTCCAAAAATCTTATAAGGAAGATTCAAGAAGCCATCCTTACCATAAGGCTTGAAAACACTTTATCTAAAAAAACGTATCTTAGAGCTTTACCTAAATGTGGCTGAATGGGGAGAGGGGATCTTTGGAGTCGAAGCAGCAGCCAGACATTACTACGGAAAAAGTGCTAAATATCTTACTCCTTGGGAAGCAGCAAGGTTGGCGGCTGTACTTCCTAATCCTTTAAAATACAACCCATTAGGGCATCAACCATATGTCGAAAAAAGAAGTAGATTGATCTACTTTATCATGAAAAAAAGAGGTATTATTAAAGAAGAATATCAAGAGGTAGAAAAAGAAACAGAAGACATTACCGAACCAGAACCTACACCCAACCAACCTGAAAAACCTGAGGACACTCCTAATAAACCTACCTTAACGCCTGGGTCTGAACAATCTCCTTTAAAAGAAAACCCTCAGCCAGATTCTAAGACAGAAGAAAAAAAGACAGAAAATCCTTAGTATATGTCTTTTTCTTTCCAGATCTCTTCTAAACGCTCTGTTTCTGCGTCTTTTTCCTGTATTGACCTTTCCCAATCCATCTTTTTCTGAAAAAGGTCTACCTCATGTTTGATCAACCTTTCTTTAAATTCTGGATGAGAAAGGTAAGGAAGGGCTACGGTCAAAAATCCCTCTTTCATCGTTGAAAAAAGTTGATTAATTTGGTCCTCAGGTACGAAATGTCTTTCTTTTCTGTAGCGGTAGTATACCTTTCCGTCGGTTTTTTCCATAAAAAGGTTATAATAAGTTTCGTTGGCAAAATCTTCTTTTTTAGGACAAACCCCTACCTGGATTAAAAGCCCTACCAACCATCTATCCCCAGCCAGTCTTCTTGAATAATCCCATATTTCTAAAGTTAACCCGTTTTCAAGCTCTATCCTATCAACCATCTTTCCCTCCCATAACGGCTTATGATTTTTTGATGGTGGGAGCCATCGATAAGCCATATCGGTAAATTTAATAGATAAAGTCTAAAAGTCAATTAGGGTTTGTTTATATCTTGAAGGCATGTTAAAATATTTTTTAAAGTTGCAATTTTTATTAAAAATTTTATAAAAATTTACATTTTAGACAAATTTAATCAAATTGTTTGCTAAAAATATTTTGTTGACAATGTCTTTATAAGAACTTATAATTTTAAAAGGGAAGAAATTTCAAAAAAAAGGAGGGTATATGAGTAAAAAAGGGGATAAATGGATCAAACATACGCATGTTTTTGAGACCACTGAAGACCCTTACGCAATGAAAGAGGCTCCTGCAGGAGAGGCCATCTGTCCCAGATGTAAAGCGGTGTTTAAAGATAAACGTTGGGTTATAGACGAGGAATTATACGAGGAACTGAAAGAAATCGATACAGTTCCGCAGCTTATATGTCCAGGCTGTAAAAAAGCTTTAGAACAGTATGCTATGGGGTATCTTTATATCTCAGGGGGTTTTTGGGAATCTCATAGGGGAGATATTATGAAATTGTTAAACAATGAGTATGAAAGAGCTCGCAACATTAACCCTCTGCATCAAATTATCAACATAAACGAAGAAGACGGAACAACTGTCATAGAGACCACTACCGACCATTTAGCTCAAAGACTTGGAAGGGCTCTTTACAGAGCCTATAAAGGAGATTTAGAATTTAAATGGTCCAAAGGAGACAAATTGGTAAGAGTTTACTGGCACAGAGACAAATAAATTTTAGGACAAAAGTCATGAGTTTAACCATAGCTTTAGCCATAGACTTTAAAAAGTTAACCCCAAATGTGATAACCTCTGGCCTTTTCTTGGCTGACCATTTGCCAGAGGTTTCTAACATCATACTTTTTCATGCCATCGAATACTTTCTAACTCCTCCTGCCTACCTTCAACCTTATTTAGAGGAGGAAAAACAAAGGTTAAAACAGGATTTAAAGGAATTTGTTAGCTCCCATATAGACGAAAAGACTAAAAAACGATTTAATTTTCAGACTAAAGTCATTTTAGGTAACTTTTGGTATTCCCTTACCAATTTTATCGAGCAGGTCAAACCCTTTGTAGTAGTTTTAGGGTATGTACCCCATTTTCTAAAAGTTCCTACCGCAGAGAAAATGATTGAAAGGCTTAACTGTAATTTCTTAGTGGTTAAAGAAACCTCTCTTACCAAGATCCAAAGATTAGGTTGTCTTATAGATTTTTCTGAAACAAGCAAATCCTGTTTAAAAATGGCTTCTCTTTTAAGCAAAAAAGACGTGTTAGAAATATCATGTCTAAATGTAATACAACCTCCTGATTTTCTAAAAAAAACAGTATTAACCTCAGATCTTATAGAAGAAGAAAAAGAACAAAGATATGCTTTATGGAAAAAACTCATAGCAAACTTTAGTGATGAACAGGATTTTGTCCAAAAAATAAAGTTTGAAGTAATGGTAGGTAACAGGCTTGAAAAAATAGAAGAATTTGTTAAAAATCAGGCAATCGACCTGTTAATCATGGGAAAAAAAGGTAAAATGGTTAAAAAAGGTTTAGGTTCTATTGCCCGAGAGGTGGTAAGAAAGGTTGAAGTACCTATTTTAATAGTGGATCAAGTATTATAGAAAGGGTCTTGTAACATGGACATAATTTTGTTAGTATTAGCACTTTTAATCATATTGTTTTGTGCAGAAATATTTACCAACGGAGTTGAAAATTTAGGTAAAGCCCTTTCTTTATCCCAAGCAGTGGTAGGCAGTGTACTTGCAGCCGTAGGGACAGCTCTTCCAGAAACCATTATTCCCTTAGTAGCCATTCTGATGTACAAAGGAGAAGGAGGCTCTTCTATAGGCATAGGAGCGATTTTAGGAGCTCCTTTTATGTTAGTTACTGCTGGATTGTTTCTCGTAGGTATAGGGGTTTTTTTGAGCTATCTTTTAAAAAGAAGAAAGGTTTTACAGGTGTATCTTGAACCTAAAACTTTTAAAAGAGATTTTACTTTCTTTCTAATTAGTTATTCCTTGGCTATCTTTTTTCCCTTTTTCTTTGAAAATACCCGTTTTGTGCATTACATTATCGGTTTATTACTGTTGATTAACTATTTTATCTATCTTTTCTTTACCTTTCGGGCAGAAAGTTTGGAAGTTGAATCAGAAGAAAAACTGTATTTAGAAAAAATACTAAAGATTAAAAACCCTACCAAGGGTACTGTGGTGTTTTTTTCGTCAGTTCAGGTAGTTTTAGCCCTTATCCTGATGGTGAAAGGTGCTCATCTTTTTGTAGAAAAATTAGAGGTTTTATCTCATTCTTGGGGATTAGACCCTCTTCTTTTTGCCCTTTTAGTAGCTCCTATCGCTACTGAACTTCCTGAAAAATTTAACAGCCTGATTTGGACTTTAAGAGGGAGAGACGTTTTAGCTCTGGGAAACATGACCGGAGCTATGGTTTTTCAGTCAACCTTTCCTGTAAGCGTAGGTCTTCTTTTCACCGATTGGATAGTAGAAGGATTAGCTTTGACTTCAGCGATAATTGCCATATCCTTAGGGCTTATCTATGTCCTCTTCTTAAACCTTTTTAAAAAAATTCCTGTTTATCTTTTTATAATTTCAGGGATTTGTTATTTAGTGTATGGTTATTTAGTAATCCAGAGTTTCAATAATTAAAGTTTATGTCTTCTTCTTTAGAGTGGTTATATCAATTAGGATTTCACCGGATAAAACCTGGTTTAGCAAGAATTACTCAAGTCTTAACCAGACTGGGAAATCCTCAAAGAAAACTTAAAATTATACATATTGCCGGCACCAACGGTAAGGGTTCAACTGCTGCTATCTTAACCGAACTTTTAAAACAGCATAGGTTTAAAGTAGGTCTTTATACCTCCCCTCATCTTTTTAAACTCAACGAAAGGTTTAAGATAAACGGACAAGACATACCAGATGAAACCCTTGAAGCTCTAATTTCTGAGGTAAAACCTCTGGCTCAAGCTTTCAATCTAACCTTTTTTGAGGTTACCACTGCCGTTGCTTTTCTTTATTTTAGTCAAACAGAAGTAGATTTTGCGGTAATTGAGTGTGGTATGGGAGGAAGACTTGATGCTACAAACGTAGTCTTTCCTAAAGTAACCATCATTACTAACGTAGGTTTTGATCATACCAAATACTTAGGAAATACTTTAGAAAAAATAGCCTATGAAAAAGCAGGTATCATAAAGAGAAAGGTGCCATGCGTATTTGGAAACATTAAGCCTCAGGCTTTACCAGTTTTTTATCATAAACTATCACAGCTAAAAACAAAAGGTTATTTCTTAAACAAAGATTTTTTTGTAGTCGAGGATCATGGTCTCTGGAATTATTACGGAGAAAAAACCTTTAAAGATCTTTCTCTAAGTCTTTCAGGAAAATATCAAGGAGAAAACTTAGGTTGTGCACTAAAAACTCTCGAAATACTTGAAAACCTTAATCTCTTATCTATAGACTCTGAGACAGTAAAAAAAGCTTTAAAAGAGGTAAGATGGAAAGGGCGATACGAAAAAATAAAAATAAGAGAAAAGGAAATTTTAATTGATGTAGCCCATAACCCTGACGGGGTAGAAGCCTTGGTAAAGGACCTTTTGGCTAAAGGGTGTGATAAATCATTTTTAGTTATTTTTGGGGTGACCAATGAAGACGGACAAAAACCTTTCTTAGATATGTTTCTTAAGCTAAGCCAAATTAGTCGTAAAACCTTTTTATGTGAATTTTCCTCCCACAGAAAAATAGTAACCCTTTCTGAATGGAAGAAAGCTATTAAAAATTATACCCAAGAAGAAGTTGTCTTTTTTCCCTCACCACAAGAAGCTCTAAGAGCAGCTTTGAACGAACCTATCTCCAAAATTCTGGTTACTGGGTCTATTTATTTTGTGGCCGAAGTTTTCAAAGTATTAGAAAATTTTGAAAAAGAAGTTTAAGATAATTACACTCTTGGGTTAGTTTATTGATTTCTTTTAATTTTATGATAACTTAAAAGAGATTTTAGGGTTTAAAACTATCTCTCAACAAGGAGGTTAAAGACTATGGATGAGGTAAAACAGGAAGAAACCAAAGAACTTCCTAAGTTGGAGAAAAAACTTGAGAAGATGACCATCAAAGAATTAAGGGAAATTGCCTTACAAATACCAGAAATTTCAGGTGTTCACGGAATGAACAAAGAAGAACTTATTTCTGCTCTTAAAAAAGTTTATGGTATAAAAGAAGAACCTAAAAAAGTTGGTGCCTCTATGAGGGAAATCAAGGCTAAGGTTAAAAAGTTTAAGGCCTTAGCTGAAGAAGCTAAAAAAAATAAAGACTGGACAAAATATGAAAGATACAGAAAATTGGCGGCTAAATTTAAGAAAAGAACAAGGAAACTTGCTAAAACTATGGCTTAATCGGAGGAAAAAATGAGTCTTCCTGTTTGGGAAACAAATCTAGAAAAAGTACCTCTTCTGAAAAGAGGAAAGGTTAGAGACATTTATGACTTGGGGGATAAACTTCTTATCGTAGCTACCGACAGGATTTCAGCCTTTGACGTAGTTCTTCCCACTCCTATTCCATATAAAGGTAAAATTTTAACCCAGATGAGCCTTTTCTGGTTTGACTTTTTAAAAGACATCGTAGACAACCATCTTATTACCGCAAACCTCGAGGAGTATCCTGAGGTTTTAAAAGAATATAAAGAAACATTAGCTCAACGCAGTATGTTGGTTAAAAAAGCTAAGGTTTTACCTGTAGAATGTATCGTCCGGGGATACATCACCGGGTCTGCCATGAAAGAATATCAAAAAACAGGGCAAGTTTGTGGAATACCTTTACCACCTGGCTTAAAAGAAGCTGATAAGCTACCTGAACCTATTTTTACCCCCTCAACCAAAGCAGAAATAGGAGAGCATGATGTCAACATCACTTATCAAGAAATGGAAAAATTAGTAGGCAGTGAGGTCGCTCAATTTTTAAAAGAAACCTCTTTAAAGATTTATAAAAAAGCCTCGGAGTATGCAGAAAGCAGAGGGATTATCATAGCAGATACCAAGTTTGAGTTTGGTATTTACGAAGATAAGATTATCTTGGTAGATGAGGTTTTAACTCCAGATTCATCACGTTTCTGGCCCAAAGATGAGTATCAACCTGGTAAACCTCAGAAAAGCTTTGATAAACAATTTATAAGAGATTGGTTAAAATCTATTTCTTGGGATCCTCAAAATCCCCCTACCATTCCTGAGGACATCGTGTTAAAAACCAGAGAAAAATATTTAGAAGCCCTTTATAGGCTTACAGGAAAGACCTTGTAGTGTTAGGCCCAATAACATGTAAAACCATAGACCTATCTTCTGTGTCGACAGAAGATAGGTCCTATCTTTTTTCTTTTCCTAAAAGAGACATTTTTTTGATTGAAAGTATCAAAAATTGGGGGTTATTACAACCCCCTATCCTTTATCTTCCAAAAGAAGGAGCCTTTCAGATAATTTGCGGAGAAGGTAGAGTTTTAGCCTGTAAAACCATTGGATTTAAAGAGATTAAAGCTCTGGTTTTAAAAAACCTCTCTCCCAAAGAGCTCTTACTTATTTCTTTAGAAAGCAATCTTTTCCGAAATCTGAATTTAGTAGAAAAAGCTGAATTTCTAAACAAAGCCATACCTCTTTTCACCTTAGACGAAATCCTTATTCTGATGAAAAAAATTAATCTTCCTCCTAATAATATATGGCTTAAAATTTTACTTGAAATAAATAAATTAGACATTGAATTTAAAAATTTAATCATTAATGATAAACTAAACCTTCATATTTTGCAATTTTTTAAATTTTTAAATGAAATAGAAAAAAAAGAGTTTTTGTTGGTGATAACCCGGCTCAATCTAAGTTTTAGCGAACAACGAGAGGTGTTGGAAAAACTTTTAGACCTAAAGCGCCGGTTAGGGTTAACTTGCTTATTACCTGAAGAGTTAAAAGATGCCTTAAATCATGAGGAGTTTAACCAGAGAAGAAAAACTTTTTTTGAAAGACTAAAAGAGCTTTATTACCCTAACCTATCCGCAAAAATGATGACTTTAAAACCCTATATTGAAAAATTACAAAAAAAACAGATAAACGTAAAACTATCTCCTTACTTAGAAAAAAAAGAAATAGAACTTATTTTTAAGGTTAAGGACAGTCAAGAATTCTCTCAAAAAATTGAGTTTTTAACTCAAAATGAAGAAGTTATTAAAAAAATTTTAGAAACAATCTAAAAACTTTAGGGTTGTAAGGTCTTTTGCCAGAGGTTGATGAAAAGTTCTTTAAAAACCTGATAAGGGTTTTTAAAATCTCTTTTTAAAGAAAGTTCTGCCTTATATAGTTCCTCAAACACCTGAGGAAGATTTTTTATTTTTTCTAAATGCTTTTTAAGGTTAAAGATTCGGTAGGGATGGCGTTCAGTTAACACTTTAGGAATTTCTACTATAGGGTCGGTTTTGATTTCCTCCCATTTTTTGGAAAATTGACTAAACCTTTCTTCTTTTTTCAATTCAGGGTGTTTTTCCAAAAATTCTGCTAATATCTGAAAAATCTTAAAAGATTTATACAGATAACTTAAAATTCTATGAGGTTCTTCTTTATGGTCCAAAAGTTGTGCAACTATCCTGTAGGCTTTCTCTGGGCCAGACTGAAAAAGACTTTCTTCCACCATAAAAAGCACTTCCTCTTCGAGAGGGATGGTTACGCTCCATACATCTTCTTCTGTAATCACAGCTCTTTCTTCAGTATATAGCAAAAGTTTATCAAGCTCATTTAAAAAATGATGATAATCTTTTCCTACCAAGGACAAAAAAAGTTCGGTGGTTTTTCTGTCCATAGTTTTTCCAGTTTCTTTAAGTTTGAGGATAAGCTCTGTTTCTAAGAAATCCTCCTCTTTTTTAAAGTTAAAAAAGACTATCGCCCCTTTTTGCAAGGCAAATTGATATAAAGGTCTATTTTCCTCAAATTTTTCTGCTATGATAAACCAGGTAAAAACAGAGGTTTCTTTTTCTAAGCTTTTTATTATCTCTTCCTCTTTAGAAAGTTCTATGTTTTCTCCTCCTAAGATTAAATAAACTTTTCTCAAACCAAAAAGTCCTTCCTGATATCCTTTTATCTTAGAAAAAGTCTTTTTATCTTCTTTATCGTTTAGGTTATAAACTTCTATGGTAGAACCTTTGTCCTGTAAAATATTATAGATTTCTTTTGCTTTTTCTTTACAAAGTTGTGGCTCTCCTATAAAAATGTAAACCGGAGCAATCCGTTTTTGTTTGGCAAGTTCTAAAACTTTTGAGAAGGTTAAAACTGGCATAACAAATTTAGCTTTCTAAGAGGGCTTGAATTTGGTCTGGTTTAATCAACCTTATTAGGTTGGTAGAACCAACCTTTCCTACAGGATATCCCATGGTTAAAACGAGCGTATCTTTTTTATTAATAAGCCTTTGCTGATAAGCCCTTACCAAAAATTCTTTTACCATACTGTCTATAGTTTTTACTTCAGAAAGCACAAAACAAGGATAAACCCCCCAAACTACCGTAAGACGTCTTAAGATTTCTTCATCATGTACATTGGCTAAAATCAACTCCTTAGGCCTGAACTTTGCTATCCGCATGGCAGAACTGCCAGATTTAGTAAAAACCACGATAGCTTTGGCTTTAACCTCAGAAGCTAAAACACAACTGCTATAGGCAATGGCAAAATCTGAGGACACTTCCTGATAAGTTTCTTTTAGATAAGGATACAGCTTTTCAGCTTCTTTGATGATTTTAACCATCATTTTTACACACTCTACAGGGAAGTTGCCTATAGCTGTCTCGTCTGAAAGCATCAAAGCATCAGCCCCGTCTAAAACCGCATTGGCGATGTCTGAAACGTCTGCTCTTGTAGGCATGGTAGAATCAATCATGGAGGTTAGCATTTGAGTAGCAATTATCACCGGTTTACCCAATTTTCTACCCTTTTCTACCAATACTTTTTGTATAACAGGAACTCGTTCGATAGGAACCTCTACCCCAAGGTCTCCCCTTGCAACCATAAGTCCGTCAGCTACCTCTAAAATTTCTTCTATGTTTTCAAGAGCAGTTTGTGTTTCTATCTTGGCAAACACAGGTTGCCCCTTGCCAAATTTCTCTATCACCTCTTTACAAGCTAAAACGTCTTCTTTTCTATTCACAAAGGAAAGGGCTACAAAATCTATTTCATTCTGAAGTCCGAACAAAAGGTCCTCTCTATCTTTGGGAGTAAAAGCCGGTATAGAAAGAGAAACACCAGGGAAATTAAGACCTTTTTTAGAAGAAATAACCCCTCCCTGCAATACTTCAGTAATAACTCTATCCTCTAAAACTTTAATCACTCTCAACTTAATTAAACCGTCTGCTACATAGATAAGGTCTTTCTCTTTTAGGTCTTCAAGGATTTCGGGATACTCTACAGAAACCTTAAAACAATCTCCTGTCTTTTCTCCCAAAATCTTGGTTTTATGTAGTTCAAGAATCTCTCCTGCATGGACTAAAAAGGGTTTTTTAACCTCTCCTATTCGGATTTTAGGGCCTGAAAGGTCTTGTAAAATACCTACCGGAAGTTTTAACTCTGCCGAAGCCCTTCTTATAAGCTTTATACTTTGCTTATGGTATTCATGGTCACCGTGAGAAAAATTTAACCTAAAAACATTAACCCCAGCCTTTATCAATTTTTTTATCAATGTAAGATTCTGGGTCTTGGGACCTATGGTGGCTACTATCTTGGTTTTTTTCATAGGTTAGGCTTTTTAAACTTTTTTAAATATTCAAAACATTCTTCTTCTGGCATAGGTTTGGCAAATAAAAATCCCTGAAAATAGTCACAACCTAACTCCTTTAAAACCTCAAATTGTTCTTTGGTTTCCACTCCTTCAGCTATGGTTTTAATGTTAAGTTTTTTAGCCAGGGTTATTATGGTTTCTAAGATAAAAAAAGTTTTCTTGTCAGTTAAGAAATCTCTGACAAAACTTTGGTCTATTTTTATAAAGTCTATCGGTAGATCTTTTAGATAATGTAAAGAGGAATAACCTGTCCCAAAATCATCTATCGATATGTTGATTCGATAAAACTTGAGCATTCTCAAAAGTTTGTTTGCTTTTTCTAAATTAGTGGCTAAAGCATGTTCTGTGATTTCAATCCCCAAGCAACAAGGTATGTTTTTTAACAAGTCTACCTTTTTAGAGAGTATTTCAAAAATGTGCATAGTTTCTAAACTTTTAGAAGAGATGTTGATTGAAACAGGTTTTTGAATTTTTACCAAGGTTTCTAAATTTTTATCTATACTTATTTCTTCAAAATCTTTCAAGTAAGGGCTGTTTTCTAAGTAATCTATAAAATCTCCTGGGTTAAAAACTTTTCCATCCGCTTTTATCCTAACCAGGGCCTCAAGCCCTGCAACCTCAAGGTCAGAAGTAAAATAAGGTTGATAGTAAAAAACAAAGAGATGTTCCTGAATAGCCTTTTTAACCAGATTTTCTACAAAAAATATGTTTTCTACGTGTTTTTCTACATAAGGATTAAAAATTTCTATGATGTTAGGCCCTTTTTTCTTTACCTCACTCAACAACACATTTGCTTTTCGCCAAATCTCAATAAAACTACTGCCATCTTCTGGATAAAAAACAATCCCTCCTTGAAACTCTAAAAACCCCCTTTTTCCTTGTTTTACTTCAATAGGTAAAGTAAAAATTTCTTGAATTTTTTTAATCAAGCTATAAACATCTTTTTTTTCATAGTCTATCAAAAATAATGAAAAACTATCTCCTACCGGACGAGAGATTAAAGCATTAGGGAAAGACTCTTTCAACCTCTGAGCAACGGTTGTCAAAACTTTATCCCCTGCCTCAAGTCCGTAAAAATGGTTTATGTAAGAAAAGTTATACAAATCCAACAACACAAGAATACCTTCTTTCACCACCTGCAACAGGTCGGTTGTTTTTTGAGCAAATCCCTGGTAGTTTAACAAACCTGTAAGCAGGTCCTGAGTTAACATCTTTTGCTTTTCTATTTCAAAAATTATTTCTTTGGTGAGGTTTTTACCTAAGATGATAACTTTCTTATAATCGGCAAACTTAACTAAAGTTAATTTTATTTCTAAAAAACTTCGTTTTTTGGTTGAAGAAAGAGAAATAATCTTTTTTATAGTATTTAAACCCTTTAAAACCTGATTTATTTCTTCAGAGGTAATACCTAATAACTTAAATATGTTAACTTCAAAAGGGTCTTCCTCAAACTCAAGTTCATGGAAGGCAACCGGATTTAAGTATTCTAACTTTCCGTCTACATCAGCAATAATTAACATGTCTCCGCTTTGTTTGATAAAGTCGTTAAAAATTTGTATTCTTAAAAACAAGTCTATTTTTTTTAAGGCAAAAGAAAGGTTGTTTTTAAGTTCTTCTAACAGCTCAAAGTACTCTTCTGTAAAAAAGTTAGGCTCATCCGCCCAAAGCACCAACACATGAGAAACCCGTTTTCCTTTCATTATAGGAACACTGCAAACCGATCTTACGTTTAAAGCCTTTAAGATCTCAGAAACATCTTTAAGGTGATGATACTTTTCCACATCAGGTATTATGTTTATTCTTTTTTCGTGAAAAGCTTTATAAAAACTAAGGGTTTGATTTTCTAAGGAAAAAAGATAGGGATCAACCCTGTTTATAAAGCTTAGGGTTTCTGGATAATACAGAATAGGCTTAACTTTTTTGGTTAATTCATCTACCTCTCCTATCCAAGCCCCTTTCAATTCCAATACCTTGACCAAGGTTTTAACAACCTTATCAAACAACTCCCCTTCAGAATAACTTTCTATCAGTAAATGATTAATCTCTTTTAAAACTTCGATGAACTTTTTATGCCTTACCTCTGAGGTTATGTCTATTACTAAAGATAAACCTGCAAAATCCCCTTGAAAAACTATGGTATCTGCATAAACGTTAAACCACCTTTTTCTTCCTTGTTTAGTTTTTACAGGTATTTCATAGTAAACAGTGGGAAAAAACTCTCCTGTGCATCTTCTTTTTATGTTTTCTTTTACAACCTCTTTAATCTTTTCCTCGAAAAAGAGATCTTCCATTTTATAGTCTTCTAAATCTTGAGGTTCGTGGTTTAGTCGTTTTAGGGCATATTCATTAGCCAACAAAATCTGGTCATCTCGGTAGATTAACATACCTAAGTATGGCGATTTATAAAAGGTTTCATAGATTAAGGCCTTTTCCCATAGACTTGACAAAAGTTCTGGTAATATGGCAAAGGTTTTTATAAACTGTTCTTCTTGGGAGATAAGATCAACCTCTAATCCCTTTAAGGTAAAGGGAGTTAGAAAAAAATCTTTTAACCATAGAAAATAAGGAGAACCTGGATTGAGCATAAAAAAATGTAGATCATGGTAAGAGATAGGTAACCAAAAGTTAGATCTAATTATTTCTTGATTAGTTTTTAAAAAATCTGCTGAGAATAAAGCCAGGTCTATATGTTTTTTTAAAAAAGAATTTTTAATCTCCTCTTGAGAGGGAAAAAAAATCGGCAAAATCCTGGTTAAAGAGATGGGAAACTCTTGATATAAGACTAAAAGCAGATTTATCAAACAACGCTTTTTTAAAAGTCCTAACTTGAAAAATTCTTTTTCTTTACCACTAAACTCTGAAAAATCCTTTCTACTTATTAAACAAAAGTTAGCATGCCCTAACCCTTTCGTCTTGGCTACAGGAACAAAACTTTTATTTACAGCCTCACAACTGTTAACAAAAGAGGCAAAATAGATGTCCGGAAGAGAAGAATCTAAATACCTAAGCTCCTCTTCCAGATCTCTGAAGATTTTTAGCTCGATCTTTAACCCTGTTTTCTTTACAATTCCATCAACAAGTTCTTCCCAAACTAAAGACCTATCCTTTTGACAATGACAAACCGCAAAAGTTAAAAAATTTTCCATAACACCTAAAAATTTTTTTTACAAGTATTTTAACATAATTTTTCTATGTACACAACCTAACCAAATTTTTGATAAAATTTTTAAAATCAGTATTGACGTCAAAAAAATTTTTCTTAAAATAAAATTTAAGTAGACTAAAAACATCTACTTAAGAGGGGAATTTTGGAATTTACAGCCGCACAGGACTATGCAATAAGGATGGTTCTTTATCTGTCTTGTATCTATTTATATCAAGGAAAAACGATCGCCTCTCGAGAAGAGATTTGTCGGACGATGGGAATACCTAAGGCTTTTTTAGCCAAGATTGCTCAGTTTTTAGAAAAGGCAGGAATTTTAACCATAAAAAGAGGTAAAACCGGTGGGTATCAGTTGTTAAAAAAACCCTCACAGATTTCTTTGTTAGAGGTAGTCGAAGCGTTTGAAGGCCCTATTACCTTTACCCGATGTTTTATCAAAAAGGAACAATGTAAAAGAATCGAATTTTGTCCGGTAAACAAGGTACTGCATGAGATAAACGAGTGTTTTAGAGAAAAACTTTCTTCTTACACCTTTGATAAACTTGCAGAGGCAGAAATATTAGCCCTTAAAAAAGAGTAAACATAAAAACTAAAGGGGGGCTTTATGGATGTATTATGGTTGTCAAGGCTTCAGTTTGCAGCAGCAGCCATTTTTCATTTTTTGTTTGTACCCCTTACATTAGGTCTTTCTTTTTTGACTGCTATCTATCAAACCCTATGGCTTAAGACTGGAGATGAAGATTTTAAGCGGGCTGCCAGGTTCTGGGGTAAAATCTTTCTAATCAACTTTGGGTTAGGTGTAGTTACAGGAATAACCCTTGAGTTTCAGTTTGGAACCAACTGGCGTTATTATTCTGAATACGTAGGGGATGTTTTTGGACCTCTTTTGGCTATAGAGGCTACCTTAGCTTTTTTCCTTGAGTCTACTTTTATCGCGGTGTGGTGGTTTGGCTGGGATAGGCTTAGTCCTAAGGTTACCACCACTGCCATTTGGTTAACAGCTATCGCCTCAACCATTTCCGCGCTTTGGATTTTACTTGCCAACGGCTGGATGCAAAACCCTGTAGGTTTTGAGATAAGAAATGGAAGGGCAGAACTTACTGACTTTTGGGCCCTTTTAACTAATCCCTTTGGCTGGTCTCAGTTTTTCCATGTAGTCCCAGCAAGTTTTACCCTTGGCGGCTTTTTTGTTTTAGGTGTGTGTGGTTATCACCTTCTTAAGAAAAGAGAGGTAACCTTCTTTAAAAAATCTTTTAGAATAGCAGCTATTTGGACTTTAGTTTGGGCTATTATAGTGGTGGTGCTTGGGCATCATCATGGGGCTATAGTAGCTAAAACTCAGCCTACCAAATTAGCGGCGATGGAAGCTCTTTGGGAAACCAAAAAAGGTGCTGATTTTGCGCTTTTACTTATACCTGATGAAAAAAATGAACGAAACGTGGTAGAAACTTTTAAAATTCCAGGGATGGTAAGTTTACTTGCTTATCATAATTTTAACGCAGAGGTAAAAGGCCTTAAGGAATGGCCTAAAGAAGAAAGACCTCCTGTAGCCCTAAACTTCTGGAGTTTTAGGCTTATGGTTGGCCTTGGTTTTCTCTTTCTCTTTCTTGGTCTATGGGCTTGTATAAGAAGAAACAGTCCAGAAAACTGCCCTCTCCTTTTAAGACTACTTATAGTAAACATACCCTTACCTTATATCGCTTGTCAGCTTGGATGGATTGTAGCTGAGGTAGGAAGACAACCCTGGATAGTTTATGGGCTTATGAAAACTAAAGATGCAGTGTCCCCTCTTTCTGTCAGTCAGGTAGCTATTTCTTTTCCGGCCTTTATCATAGTGTATGGAATTTTAGGCTTTGTGTGTTTTTGGTTAATCATTAAAACTGCGATTAAAGGACCTGAAAAAGAAGCGGTAAAAACCTTGGGATATTAAAATAAAAATTTAAAATAAGGGGGTGAAAAAATGGAAGGCAACATTTACCAAATAATATGGTTTGTTCTCTGGGCTGTACTTTGGACAGGATATTTTGTTTTAGACGGATTTGACCTTGGAGCAGGCTCAGCCTTCTATCTTCTCGGTAAGAAAGAAGAAGAAAAAAAGGCTATTTACCAGGCCCTTGGTCCTTTTTGGGACGGGAATGAAGTCTGGTTAATCACCGCAGGAGGGGCTACCTTTGCAGCCTTTCCTAAAACCTATGCCGTTATGTTTAGCTCCCTTTATTCAGCCCTACTTTTATTGCTATTTTCTCTTATCCTTAGAGGTGTTTCTATAGAATACCGCAATAAATACGACAAACCTCTCTGGAAAACCTTATGGGATTTAGGGTTTTTCTTGGGAAGTATATTGCCACCTTTTCTTCTTGGGGTAGCCTTTGCCAACATTTTTCAGGGTATACCTATAGATGAAAAGGGTATATATCACGGCTCTCTCTTTACCTTACTTAATCCTTTTGGAATTTTAGGAGGAATTCTTTTTGTGTTTTGTTTTGCTGCTCATGGTTGTAATTGGATAGCTTTTAAAACAAACGGAGAGCTATCAGAAAGAGCAGCTACTCTTTCTAAAAAATTTACGGCCATCACACTTGTGTTAGCTGGGCTTTTCTTCTTTGGTGCTTATCTTTCTACCAATCTTTGGGAAAACTATTTTAAGTGTCCTTTACTTTTGATTATACCTTTAATCTCGGTAATAGGTTTCTTGATGGTATTTCCCTTTTTAATCAGGAAAAACTTTTTAGGGGCTTTTTTAGCCTCAGCTGTAGGAATATTAGGTTTTTCTGCCTGGGGTTTTGTAGGCCTTTTCCCCAACATGCTCCCCTCTTCTCTTAATCCTGCCTGGAACCTAACCATCTATAACAGCTCTTCAAGCCTTCTCACCCTTCAAATCATGACGATAGTAGCCCTGATTTTTGTCCCCATAGTACTGGCTTATACTTTTTGGGCTTATAAAACCTTTAGTTTTAAAATTTCCTCTAAAGAAATTTAGTTTTAACAAGAGGGAGGCAGTTTTAAATTGCCTCCCTCTTTCCAGCGTAATAAGGTATTACCGTTATCCCAAAAGCTAATCTGAAAATCTCTCCTTCACACTCACACTTAATTGATTTACTTTCTTTCTCAACCTCTGTATATCTAACATCTTTGCTACACGAACTATTTCTATACCCCTCTAATTTTTTTCTTTAGATGAATAGTTTGACGGTAGGAGATACATTAGTGAGTATAAATTTTTTCCATAAAAATTATTATTTTTTCAGAATAAAAAACTTTTAATCAAAAAGAAGAAAATTAATTATAATTTTGCGGCATTTAAACTTTAAAATAATATCTAACATTTTAATTTTGGACTTACAACACACAAAAATAGGCTTGACTTTTTATAAAAAATTCTATATAAACTTAATTAAAAAAGGTAAGTACAAACATATCAAAAATAGGAGGTGTGCTATGTACGGGTATGCTGGGAAAATTTTAAGAATTAACCTCACCAATCAAACCATTAAGGTTGAAGATTTAAATGCTGAATGGGCTAAGAAGTATATTGGAGGAAGAGGGCTTGCGAGTAAGTATTTATATGAGGAAATAGACCCTAAAGTAGACCCCTTTAGCCCTGAAAACAAGTTGATAATTACTACAGGTCCTCTTACCGGTACCTCTGTCCCTACAGGTGGAAGATATATGGTGGTTACTAAATCTCCTCTGACAGGGGCCATAGCTTGTTCTAACTCCGGAGGTTTTTTTGGTGCTGAACTTAAAGCTGCTGGTTATGACATGATAATCCTTGAAGGTAAAGCTCCCAAACCAGTCTATATCACCATAGAAGACGATAAGGTTGAGATAAAGGATGCTACCCATCTCTGGGGAAAGTTAGTTTATGAAACTACCGACCTTTTAAAACAAGAATATGGAGATAAGGCCAAAGTCCTTGCGATAGGACCAGCAGGGGAAAAATTAGTAAGGATCGCTGCGGTGATGAACGATTATGATAGAGCAGCAGGAAGGTCTGGAGTGGGTGCTGTTATGGGGTCTAAAAACGTAAAAGCTATAGTAGCCAAAGGTAGTAAGGGTGTTTCTGTGGCTGACGAACAAAAAGTAAAAGATGTAGTAGCAAGCAAGATAAAAATCATTCGTGAAAACCCTGTAACTGGAGAAGGACTTCCTGCCTACGGAACAGCCATCTTGGTAAACATAATAAACGAACATGGTATCTTTCCTGTGGCTAACTTTCAAAAAGCCTATACCCCTGAGGCTGATAAGATAAGTGGAGAAACCATGGCTAAAACTATTTTAACTAAAAAACATGCCTGTTTTAGATGTCCTATAGCCTGTGGAAGGGTGGTAAGGTTAAAAGACGGAAAAGAGGTTGGTGGGCCTGAGTATGAAACTGTATGGTCTTATGGAGCCAACTGTGAGGTTTACGATTTAAATGCTATTTCTGAGGCTAACTACTGGTGTAATCAGTATGGGTTAGACACCATCTCTACAGGTGCTACCATAGCAGCTGCTATGGAACTTTATCAAAAAGGATACATCAAAGACGATGAGATAGCTAAAGATGGATTATCTCTTAAGTTTGGAGACCCAGAAGCAATCGTAGGCTGGACGATAAAGATAGGAAAAAGAGAAGGATTAGGAGATAAATTGGCAGAAGGTTCTTACAGGTTGTGCGAGGCCTACGGTGCTCCCGACCTTTCTATGAGTGTTAAAAAACAAGAATTACCTGCCTATGACCCAAGAGGGGTTCAAGGACATGGTTTGGTTTATGCCACAGCCAACAGAGGTGGATGCCATGTGAGAGGATACCTTATCTCTGCTGAAATTTTAGGTATTCCTCAAAAACTTGACAGGTTCTCTACAGAAGGCAAAGCTGAATGGGCAAAAATTTTCCAGGACCTGACTGCAGTTATAGATTCTCTTGGGATGTGCCTTTTCACCTCTTTTGCTTTAGGGCTTAAAGACTATGTAGACCTTATGAATGCCGTTTGTGGTACTGACTACACAGAAGAAACCCTTCTTGCTGCAGGAGAAAGAATCTATAATTTAGAAAGACTATTTAACCTAAAAGCCGGTATAGACCCATCTCAAGATACCCTTCCCAAGAGGTTGCTTGAAGAACCAATCCCTGAAGGCCCTTCAAAAGGTGCAGTACATAAGCTTTCAGAGCTGTTACCTAAATACTACGAGGTAAGAGGTTGGGACGAAAAAGGTTATCCTAAGGAAGAAACCCTAAAAAGATTAGAAATCTAAGAATTAAAAGAGTTAGCTGTAGAAATAAAAAAGGGCTTCGGTAAAAATTTACCGAAGCCCTTTTTAACGATCGATCCTTTCCCAACATTCCTTATATAGGAGGTATTTCTTGATTTTTGAAAAACTATACTTAGAACTTACCAACAGATGTAACCTTAATTGCAAAATCTGTTATCGTCATGGCTGGGAAGAAACCTTACAAGATTTGGATTTTTTTCTTTTAGAAAAAATTTATAAGGAAATAAAAGATATAGATTTAAAAGAAATAGTCTTAGGGGGTATAGGAGAACCTCTATTCTATCCTAACATAAAAGAGGCAATAGAACTGTTTTCTAAATTTAATCTTACGCTAACTACCAACGGAAGTCTATTGAAGGATGACCTTGTAGAAATAGTTGCTACTAAAATAAAAAAGTTAGTGGTCTCTATCGACGGTAGTTTTGAAGTTTACGAAAAGATAAGGGGATATCCCTTAACCAATCTGATAGAAAATCTTAAAAACCTAAATAAGATTAAGCAAGAACTCAGGTCTGAATATCCTCTTTTATTGGTAGAGTTTGTGTTATCAAAAGAAAATCAGAAAGAACTTCTTAAGATTATAAACCTTTGTAATGAAATAGAAGCCTATCAACTTATCATTTCTCAGCTTGTACCTCAGTTAGAAAATAATAAAGACAGTATACTCTATAAAAAGTATCTTAACCAAGAACTTAAAGATTTATTTGAAAAAGTCAAACTGTACGCTTTAAGAACTGGGTTAAAATTGGTTTTACCTAAGGTTGAGCTTAAGACTGAAAGATATTGTTCTTTTATCGAGGAAAAAGCTTTGGTAGTAGGGTCAGACGGCAAGGTTTATCCTTGTTACAGATTTTCTCATAATATGATAGAATACGTTTTTGGTAGAAAAAAACAGATATACAAACATCCCTTTGGAGACTTAAGGAAAAAAAGTTTAACAGAAATTTTTGGAAGTCCTCAATATAAAGATTTTTACTACCGGATCTATGCAAACAGATACCCCTCTTGTATCGATTGTGATCTGGTAGATGGCTGTGAACTGGTAAAAACCTCTGAGTGTGACTGTTATGCTTTGATGCCTTCCTGTGGAGACTGTTTGTGGAGCAGAGGTTTTGCCCTATGTCCTTAAAATTGCAGGAGGTTTAAACATGATAAAGGTTAAACTTTTTGCCACCTTAAGAGAAGGAAGAGCAAATGAAATTGACTTTGAATTTTTTCCAGGTATAAACGGGAGATTTATCCTTGAAAAGCTTGGCATACCAGAGAAACAGGTGTCCATATTTTTGGTAAACGGAAGAGATTACTCCTTAGACGAACCGATCTCTGACGGTGATGTTATTGCCATTTTTCCACCGGTTGGAGGAGGTTAAGCTCTTGATAGAAAAAAGATACCTAAGAAACTTTAAGATGCTTTCTTTAGAGGAACAGGAGAGATTAAAAAAGACTAAGGTGTTAGTTGCTGGATGTGGAGGCCTTGGTGGATATGTGGTTGAAATGCTTGCAAGACTTGGTATAGGATGGATAACTGTGGTTGATGATGAGGTCTTTGAAGAAACCAACCTAAATAGACAGCTTTTTAGTACAGTTAATACTCTTGGGAAAAAAAAGGCTTTGGTAGCTAAACAACGAATCTTAGAAGTTAATCCTGATGTAGTAGTAAACCCTATTTTAACCAGAATAGAAGAAAAAAACGCAAAAGAGGTGGTTGCTGGTCATGAGGTAGTGGTGGATGCCCTTGATAGCATCCCCCATAGAATCCTTCTTGAAAGTGTGTGTGAAGAACTAAAAATACCTCTGATACATGGTGCGGTAGCAGGATGGTATGGTCAGGTTACAACCGTTTTGCCAGGAGATAGGACTTTATCTATGGTCTACAAAAACCATAAAGAAGGAATAGAAAAAGAATTAGGGACTCCTTCTTTTTCTCCTGCTGTGGTAGCTGGGATTCAGGTGTGTGAGGTATTAAAGGTAATCTTAAACAAAGGAGAGCCTCTTTCCAAGAAACTTTTATACATAGATCTACTTAGTCAGGAATATCAAAAAATAGAGTTGCATTTTTAAGAAAGTTTTGTTTAATTAAATGATTATGAGACATGGTGGATGGTGTTGGAAAAAACATGGGTTTAAAGAATGTGGTTTAAGAAAAACCCAGGCACGAGAGGCCTTAATCAAACTTCTCAGTCAAACAGAAGGCCATCTTACAGCCGAAGAAATTTTCTGGAAGCTAAAAGAAATATTACCTGGTATAGGTCTGGCTACTGTATACCGAACTTTAGAACTTCTCACCCAGCTTGGCATAATCAAAAAATTAGACTTTCAAGAAGGTAAAGCCCGTTTTGAATTCATAAAACAGGAAGAAAGAGACCATCATCATCTTATATGCAAAGTTTGTGGTAAAATTATTAACTACCCGCCTTCTGAGGAATATCAGGTTTTAAAGGATTTAACCCAAAAGATAGAACAAGACTTTGACTTTAAGGTTGAAACCTTAGAAATTCAAGCCTATGGTGTTTGCAAGGACTGCAAAAAACCGTAAAACTAATCTTTCTTAACTGCCTCTTTTTTTGTTTTTATGGAGTTCTCAAAACTTTTCTCTTTTTTCAAACAAATTTCTCTTGACTTTTATCATTTTTTAAATATTAAAAAATATAAAAACTTTTTAGTAACTTTTAAAAGTTAGGAGGTAACAGGATGTTTGATAGTTTAAACAAGAACCTAAGGTTAAGGTGGAAGCTTACCATACCTTTGGTTTTAGTTCTTTTTATAGGAATTGAAATTACTGTTTTTGTAACCAGTTATAGTTTATATTATATAAATCTTCATCAAGCTAAAACCAAAACCTTCCCCCATTATGCTAAGGCTGTAAAAGAAGCCTTAATCAAAGATATGGCAAGCCCTAACTACAAGGAACTAAAAAACTACTATATATCTTCCCTTGGTAACGTGAAAGTCTTAAAAAGTCCCAAGCTTGAGGCTCAATTTGGAGGGAATAAAGAAGAATCTTTTGATTTAATGTCAAAAGAAAAAGAATCAGTATTAGCTGGTAAAGAATTTTTCGTCAAAGAAAAAGACGTTTTAAAAGGAATTTATCCTCTTAAAGCTGAAAACAGATGCTTAAGTTGCCACAAGGTAAACGAAGGGGAGGTTTTAGGGGCTCTGGTGTTAACCCTCCCGTATAATGATATCTTTTCTATCATCACTAAAACTCAAATCACTTACGGAGTGCTTGGGTTTTTAGGAATCATAGGAGGCTTCTTAGCGGTTTATATAGCTTACATTGTCTCCCATAAACCTTTAGACCGTTTAGCCTTGGTGTTACAAAAAATGGCTGAGGGGGATCTAACGGTAAAAGTGCCTTATATAGACTATAAAGACATCACCGGAAGGGTAGCAAGAAGCATTCACAAGCTACTTACCGCTTTTATCGAACTTAACGAAAAATCACTTTCCTATTCTCATCGCTTAGCTGAAGCAACAGACGAAAACTTTAAATATGTAGATAAAACCTCTGAGAATACAAAACAGTTAGCAACTCAAGCCTCCCAAATAGCGGCAGCTATTGAGGAAATGACAGCTACCATCGGAGACATTGCTAAAAACGTAACCTCTGTGTCAGACTTAGCCTCTCAAAACATAGAGGTTGCCTTTGAAGCCCAAACCCTTTCAGAAGAATCAGGTAGGATTGTTTTAAAAGCTAATCAGGAAACTATGGCCCTAAAACAGGTGATGGATAGTTTAAATCAAAGGGCTGAAGAAATCGATTACATCGTTCAGCTGATAAAAGATATAGCTGACCAAACCAATCTCCTTGCACTTAACGCAACGATCGAGGCGGCGCGTGCTGGGGAGCATGGAAAAGGTTTTGCGGTGGTAGCTGATGAGATAAGAAAGTTAGCTGATAGAACATTAAAGGCTACCCAAGAAATCGCAGAAAAAATAGGTAACATCCAGCAAGATACTCACCAAGCCTTTACCAAAATGGAAACTACCGCTAAAGAGGTGGATAATGCCTTAGCCTCTTTAGAAAAGGTAAAACAGGTCTTAAACCAAATCGTAACCTCTTCTCAAAACGTTAAAGATGCTATTTCTCAAATCGCTGCTGCCACAGAACAACAGTCTGTTGCCAGTGAAGAAATCAGTAAAAACGTCGAAAAAGTAGCCAAACTTTCGTCTGAAATAGATGGTTTTATAGAAAAGTTAGGACAATCTATCTATCACCTAATTTTGATTTCATCTGATCTAAGGCATACAGCAACCTCTGTGATTACTCAAAAACTAAAAGAAAACCTTTTTGACATCTTTAAAGGAGACCATGAAAGGATGTTTTTAAGAGTTAAGGCTCACCTAAAAGGTTGGGAAAAACTAAACCCTGAACTCATAGGAAACTACGAAGGCTGTAGCATAGGTAAATGGTATTATGGAGAGGAAGGGGCTAAATTCAGAAATATACCTGTTTTTAAAGAGTTTGAAGAGGTTCATAAACGTTGTCACCTCTTAGCTAAAGAACTTGTTTTAGCCTATGATTCTGGACAAACGGGAAAACTTCAAGCTTTAAAGCGAGAGATTGAACAAAATAGCCAAAAATTAAAAGATTTATTAAACAAAATGGAAGAAATCTATCTATCAGAGCTAAAAAAAGCCTAAGATTACTCCCTAAAAGGAATGGCTAATTTTCTGATATGGGTTTCTTTTTCTCGCCAGTCTTTTAGTGTTTTTACCCAAAGGTCTAAGTATATCCTCTTTCCTAAGAGAAATTCTAATTCTTCTCTTGCAAGGGTGCCTATCTTTTTCAACATCTGGCCTTGTTTCCCTATGATGATACCTTTTTGAGAATCTCTTTCGATAAATATCGTTGCCTGGATATAAAGCAAGTTTTTTTCTTCGTCTTCTTTTATTTGTTCCACTTTAACCGCGGTACTATAGGGTATTTCTTGATAGGTTAGTTGGAAAATTTTTTCTCTGACGATCTCTGACACCAAAAGACTAAAAGGTAAATCGGTAACCCTTTCTGGTTCATAATAAAAAGGACCTTCTGGTAAAAGCTTCACCAATTCATCGATTATTCTTTCGATTCCGTCGCTTTTCAAAGCAGAAACAGGGATGATGGCCTTAAAGTCATGTAGTTTAGAAAAATAGTCTATCATAGGAAGAAGTTCACTCTTTTTGATAAGGTCTATTTTATTTAAAACCAAGATGGTAGGCTTGTCGGCTCTTTTGATGATGTCTAAAAGTCGTTCTTCTTCAGGTAATCTATGGGTCACATCTACGACCCATAAAATGAGATCTACTTCTTCTAAAGCCTCTAAAGCTTCTTCTACCATCATTTTATTAAAGAGAGATTTTGCGTCATGAATCCCTGGGGTATCTATGAAAACTATCTGATAGTTGTCTTGGGTAAGAACACCTTTTATGTTAAACCTGGTAGTTTGGGGTTTTGGACTTACGATAGAAACCTTAGTGCCTATTATCCGGTTTAATAACGTTGATTTACCTACATTAGGAAATCCTACGATAGCCACAAACCCAGATCTGGTTTTAGACTCTTTTGTTTCCTCAAAACTTTTAGTTTCTGCACGCATTGATAACCACCCCTATATTTAAATTTTCTTATTTAAAAACAAACCTCTTTCCACAAACAGTCTATACAAGCCTTATTTTTCCATTTATCCAATACCTTAGAAAGCTTGTCCTTTACCTCTGCTTTTTCTATTAAACAACCTGTCTTTAAATTAAGAAGCTCTAAGGCTAAACGATCTTTTTGAGGTATCTTATCACTGAGTTTACAAACTTGGCCTTCAAGATAAGGGCAGGCTTTACAAACCACGTCAGGGCCTTCAACGATAACCACAGGAGATTTTTCCCAAGCCTCAACTACCTTATTTAGGTTTTCTACAAAAGCCTTATTATACCCCAAACCTTTATAGAATTGTAAACAAATTAGATGATGCCCTCTAAGCTCCACCTTTTATATACTCCTCCTTTTCCTCAGCCTTAAGTTGTTTTAAGGCTTTTTTGGCTGCAAGGTTTTCTGCCTCTTTTTTAGAAGGACCTCTGGCTTTACCTAAGATTTTTCCGTTCATTTTTACCACCACCTCAAATTTAGGGTTATGAGGAGGTCCAGAAACAGAAACTACTTCATACTCAGGTCTTTCATGATATCTACTTTGTAAAAACTCCTGCAATTCTGTTTTGTAATCATATCCTATAACTTTCGGAAAATTTACCAAGTAGGGTTTAAACCATGTTTTAACCTTTTCACAGGCAACTTCAAGTCCACCTTCTAAAAATATAGCCCCTATAAGGGCCTCTAAAGCTCTGGCAGCTATATTTTCTTTGCTTTTTAAATCGAGGTGTTGCTCCCTTTTACCTAAATAAAGGTAGTCTAAAAGATTTAATTTTTTAGCTACCTTTATCAAAGTTGCTTTACACACAAGGTATGCCCTTTTTTTAGTAAGTACACCTTCCTGATCTTTCTGGTATTTATGAAAAATCCACTGAGAAATGCAAAGATTTAACACAGCATCTCCCAAAAACTCAAGTCTTTCGTTATCTTCTAAAACTAATTCTTTATGACTTATCTTGTAAGACCTATGGGTTAAAGCAGTCTTTAAAAGTTCTTTATTACGAAATTGAAATTCTATTATTTTTTCCAGTTCTTCTAAATCTTTTTCCATAGATTAACACCATCACCGAGCAACCAAAAAGGCATGCTTAAACCTTTGTTTTTTTAGCGTCTGTGAAAGAGCTAAGGCCTGTTGTAAATCATTGCCTAAATAAACCTGCACCCTATAGAAGATACAGTCTCCTTTAATAAAAGGTTCTATCTCCACCTTAAAGGACTCTTTTTCTAATTGTCTCTTAAATTGTAAGGCATTTTCTCTTTGTTTAAAAGATCCTACCTGAAGATAAAACTCTCCTTTATTAAAATCAGGAATAGAAGTATATACCATTTGATCGTCCTTGATTTCTCCTTCTCCCAGAGCCACGATTTTAACCTTAGCTGTTCCTTTACCGATAAGTCCTAACTCTTTAGCTGCAGCATAACTAAGGTCAAGACATCTTTCTCCTACAAAAGGACCTCTATCATTAACCCTTACCACTACCTGTTTTCCGTTTTCAAGGTTGGTGACCAGAAGATAGGTTCCCATAGGGAGTATCTTATGGGCTGCGGTATAATCATACATGTTGTATATTTCTCCACTTGCGGCAAACTCACCGTGAAAACCAGGCCCATACCAGGAAGCCACACAAACCTCTTCATATCCCTTTGCCGAAGGCAAAGGGTAGTAAGTTTTACCATTAATGGTATAAGGTTTTAACCAGCCTGGTAGGGTTGAAGAGGGGGGTGGGTGACTGTATTCATCATGAAAAACTACTGGTTTAGGAGGTTTAGCACATCCGGTAAGAAACAAACAAAAACCCAACACCCAGATTAACCTTCTTACCATAAACTATCTCTTAGCTAAGGTCTGAGCAACCTTTTTGGCAAAATAGGTGATGATAAGGTCTGCTCCTGCTCTTTTAATGGCTATCAAACTTTCAAACATGATCTTTTCTTCATCAAGCCATCCCAACTTAGAAGCAGCCTTTATCATGGCATACTCTCCGCTAACCTGATAAGCAGCTAACGGATGGTTAAATTCTTGTCTTATTGTTTTTATTACATCTAAATAGGGCATAGCAGGCTTAACCATCAAAATGTCTGCACCTTCTTGAACGTCTAAATAAGCCTCTCTTAAAGCCTCTCTTATGTTGGCAGGATCCATCTGATATGACCTTCGGTCACCAAACTGAGGGGCTGACTCAGCAGCCTCCCTAAAAGGCCCATAAAAAGCCGAACAATATTTAACTGCATAGCTCATGATAGCTACGTCAGTGAACCCTGCTTCATCAAGAGCTTCTCTAATCCGCCCTACCCTTCCGTCCATCATGTCCGAAGGAGCAACTATGTCAGCACCTGCCTTGGCATGAGAAACAGCAATCTTAGCAAGTTGCTCTAAGGTGGCATCATTATCCACCGTATGATTTTTGATTATTCCACAATGTCCATGAGAAGTGTATTCACAAAGACAGACGTCTGTGATAACTACAAGGTCAGGAAACTTTTCTTTTAAAGTCCTAACAGCTTTTTGAACAATGCCATCTTTAGCATAGGCTGAACTACCTACTTCATCTTTTTTATCAGGTATGCCAAAAAGAAGAACTGCTTTAATCCCTAACTCTACCACCTGTTTTACTTCCTCTATAAGTTGATCCAAAGAAAACCGGTAAACCTCTGGCATAGATCTTATTTCTTGTTTTACCCCTTTACCCTCGCACACAAAAAGAGGATAAATCAAATCATCCACCGTAATGATGGTTTCTCTGACCAAAGAACGGATGTTTTCGTTCTTTCTTAGTCTTCTTGGTCTATACTCAGGGAAAAACATTTTTCCTCCTATTCAAAACTCAAGGCTTTTTCTAACAGATGATAAAAAATTTTCAAATCTTCCTTATAATTTTCTGTAAGATGGATAAGGATAACAGGCTTTTTCCTTTCTACCAGGGCCTTAAAATCTGCACAGGCCTGAGCAAACTGTTGGTCCCAAAAGGTATATCCTTCCCCTGGGATTATCTGCTCAGGGTTTCTACCTTTTCTGGTAAAAATCATAAACCTTGAAAGAATAGGACCCCCTTTATGCATCTGTCCTGTAGAATGCAAATACCTTGGTCCAAAACCAAAAACGGTGCTACAATTTCTTCTTTCGCGAACAAGGGTCCTAAAATCCCTAAAAATGTCTTCGATCTCAGAAGTTGGGGGAAGATAAGCCAAAAATCCCACGTAACTCCAAGGAGAAAAATCCTTAAAAAACTTTTTAAGCAAGGCTGAAAATTTAGGAAATTCGATCGATATGGTGTCTTCATAATAGAAACTAATACCCGTAGATTCGTCTAAATAAAGTTCTATGCCGAAATCTTTATCTTGTTTAAATTTTTCTAAAAAATTTCTAGTTTTTTCCTTGGTAAGCACCACATCCGGCTCATCAAAGGGATTTAAAGTAAGAAAATAACCACAAAGGGCGGTGGCTAACATCCAGCGAAAAGCTTCGGCAAAAATTTCATATCTTTCATCCAAAACATAAGTTTTTACCCTAAAACCTTCTTCTGTGAGGTCTGAGATCAACCTTTGATAAATTTTTTCTCTTCCTTTAAGGGTAAGATAGATAAAAGTTCTATCATTTCCATAAACAGTAGGAGACCCTGGAGATTCTCCTACTATGGGAACTAATCCTGTTAAGTTCTTCCCTAAACTTTCAGCTAAGAGTTGCTCTAACCATAAGGCAAAGGGCTTAAGCAATGGATCTGTAATAAAAGAAATTTTATCCTGCCCCTGCACATAAGCCTCTACCAAAAACTCAGCCAAAGAAGCAGCTAAGTTATATCCCCAAGGAATATCTGCATGGCAAGCCTCATACATCTTTTGGGCATAACTTAAGGCTTTATTCAGATCAAGACCCATCAAAGCAGCAGGTAAAAAACCAATTTCAGAAAGAGCGGCATATCTTCCACCTATACAAAGAGGATGGGGGAAAACCTTTCTAAAACCAAGCTCTTTAGCCAGTTCTTCAAGAGGAGAGCCCTGATCGGTTAGAGCTACAAAATGATTACCAGGGTTTAAGCCCTTTTTTTCTAATTTCTGCCAAAAATACTTTAAATGAGAAAGGGTCTCTAACGTAGTCCCCGATTTAGAAACGATAAAAAATAAGGTTCTTTCTAACGGTAAGTTTTCTACTTGCTTAATAATCTCTGGGTCGTTGGTATCAACCACCAAAAATTGAGGATAGCCTGGCTGAGGACCAAACATCTGAGCTAACACCAACGGAAAAAGAGCAGAACCACCCATCCCACACCAAACTATGTAAGAAAACCCTCTTCTTATCTCCTCTGCAAAAGCCTGATAATCTTTTATTTTGGGTAAAATAGGAGTAACTCCGTCTATCCAATCTAAACGTTTTTTTATCTTTTCTTGAATTGCTGGGTCAGAGCTAAAAAGAGAGGCATCTTTTTGAAATAACCTTTGTAAAATCTCTTGTTTTTGTTCGTTAGACAGGTTTCTCGGGCGTCTGATGTGCCCAAAATCTCGATAAGTTTTAACAATCTTAGGAGGTTGAGACATTTAAAACTCCTTTTGAGTTAATTTATCCAAGTATTTTAAGGAAAAAGAACGATTTGTCAAGCCAACTAAGGGCATTTGAAAAGGCTTTGCCTTAAGAAGGTTTTTATATCAGAAAAATTAAGGCAAAAGGATAAAATTTTTAGACCTCTACATAATTGAGGGTTGCATTTTTAGAAAGATATGTTATTTTTATGTTTATCAGCTGGGGCTGTAGCTCAGCACGGTTAGAGCGCCTGCCTGTCACGCAGGAGGCCGCGGGTTCAAGTCCCGTCAGCCCCGCCATTTTTTCTACACACCTTAACTGTTGGTCCTTTTTTAGTTCATATACTTAAGATACTAATTAAAACCTTTAAAGGCTTGACAATTGTTTAGTTCCTTGAGTTGACTTTATCTAACTTTATCTAAAGTTGGCTTATTCTTTGTAAATACTTGTCCATATCAAACTTTCTCCTAAGTCTGTATCTGATTTTTCCAAAAATTTTTCTTTCTGGCCAAGGATGGTCGCAAGTTCCAAAACACCAAGATATTCCCAAATATCCATTTGGGTCCTTTCCATCTAAGGAGTACTTAAATAACAGGCTATGTTAAAGGCTTCTTTAGGGTGAGCTGCCCACTCGATCAACTTTTTACACCAATACATTCTCATGTAGTTATGCATTTTCCCAGTCTTCAGAAGTTCCTTTTGTGCAGCACTCCAATAACTATCATGGGTTTTAGCTTTTTCTAAATCTTTTAGGCTATATAAATATTCTCGCCTGTCGTTTAAGTGTTCTTCTAAAGTCTGTCTGGCCCAATTGGGGATTCCTTCAAACTCGTTGTACAAGGGGTTGTAATAGCAAAAGTTGCGTGCAAGTTCTCTCCACACTATCAGTTCGTTAAAAAAAAGCCTCTACATTTTCATCCCTTTTGTCATAAAACTTAAGAACTTCTAAAACAACCCTAACTGGAGATATTTGTCCAAAATGCAAGTATGGGCTTAAGTCTGATTGATAGTTATAACCAGGGTTTGATCGAAGGGCCTTATACCTGTGAAGCCTTTCTCTTATAAAAGTTTCTAATCTATTAAAAGCTTCCTCCTCTCCCCCACGAAAATGTTTGCTTACTTCTTCTACGCTTTTATCTATATTTAATCTCTTGATTAGTTCTTCGACCTCTTTTGGATGTTCTTCGTTAAAACCAAAGTGTCTCATCTGTCTCAGGAAAAAAGGGCTTTTATGGCTTGAGTAAGGCCAGGAAAATCATCACTCACCATTACCATAACCCTCTTTTAACTCCCCTCTTTATCAAATCGTTAAGTATCTGAAGCCAGTCCTCCTTCGTCTCTGAACCAAAATAAATGTAATAAGAAAGTAAATTTTTCTTCCCTCCATATCTATCCCGATGATATTATAAATCACCGCTTTTCTGATTCTGTTGGCTTCGGTATCTTTTATCTGAGTATGATAAGCGTCTATAAACATAGCAAACAAATTTTGTGGCAATTCTTTGGTTTTTAATTCTTTGGCTTGGTTATACAATTCTTCTTTAATTTCTTCTATTTGTTCTGGAGAGTAGGGGAGTTTCATAGATTGCAAGAGGGCTTTGATTTTATTGGGGGAGTAGCTTTGGAGAACGAGGTTAAGGATAAAGTCCTAGAAGGATTCATCAGCTTTTTGCCATTCAGGAGGAAGAATAGCAGGTCTGAATTCAGATCTTCTATCTCTTGGGACAGAGATACCAAGGTTACCTAAGAAACAGGCAAGTTGTCTTTCATAGTAACCATTAGCTTTATTATCAATACTATCTCTAAGGAAAAACTTTTTCTAAATCTAAGTCTAAGTT